>NZ_JAALEH010000010.1:0-113753 GCF_011058195.1 Rhodococcus sp. 14C212
GCCCCCACCCGCCGCTGCCCGTCGCCCCGGTCGCCGGCGCCCCGAACACCGACGGCCGTCCCGCCGGTGCCGCCGGCGCCAGCACCGACGGCACCTGTTCGACCACGGCCTGCACCGGGTTCTCCACCGGCGCCGGCGGCGGCTCGAGCACCGCCGCGGCCTCCGCCGGCAGGTGCGGCATCAGCGCGTCCTTCGCCGCCGACGTCGCGTCCGCCACGGCCTGCTCCGCCGCCGGACGCATCGGCTCGGGCAACCCCGCCACCAGGTCGGCGACCTGTCGGTCCGTGGTCGCGGCGGAGGATTCGGTCGATGCCTGGAACGACTCGACCGCCTGCGTCACCTGTTCCTTGATCTGCTCCGGGATGTCCGCCCCCTGTACCAGGGCACTCGCCGCCGTGGCCACCGCCACAATCACCGCCGACGGGTCAACTGACATACGCGAACTCCCCCATCCCTCTGACGACCGACTTCACCGTACTTGTGATCTCCGTCACCGGTGCGGTTTCGTTACTTGGATATCACCCGCATGCAAGAACGTGTTCCAGTTTCACACTTGTGACGCGCCACACAGCGAACTCGAAGTTACATCAACAGCGGAGGCGGCGCTCGATCACCCGTCGTCAGAGGGGTCGACCGGGCGGTTCGGGGGTCGACCGAGCGGTTCCTGCGGCAACTGAGAGAAGAGACGTCCATCCGCCGCCTCGCCGCAGTCACATCCGGGTTACGCCTCCAGTGCCTGCTCGATGTCCGCGACGAGGTCGGCGGCGTCCTCGATGCCGACGGACAGGCGTACCAGGTCTTCCGGGACCTCGAGCAGCGAGCCGGCGGTCGACGCGTGCGTCATCGCGCCCGGGTGCTCGATCAGCGACTCGACACCACCGAGGGACTCCGCGAGGGTGAAGATCTCGGTGCGTGCGCAGAAGTCGAGGGCGGCCTGCTTGCCGCCGGCCAGGCGCAGCGAGACCATGCCGCCGAACCGGCGCATCTGCTTCGACGCGACGGCGTGGTCGGGGTGTGCCTCGTGGCCGGGGTAGATCACCTGGGCGACGGCGGGATGCCCGTCGAGCAGCTCGACGATCTTCTCGGCGTTGTCGCTGTGCCGTTCCATGCGCAGCGCCAGCGTCTTGATGCCGCGCATCGTCAGGTACGCGTCGAACGGGCCCGGGACGGCGCCCGCACCGTTCTGCAGGAACGCGAACTTGGTGTCGAGTTCCTCGTCGTTCGTGACCAGCGCGCCGCCGACCACGTCGGAGTGGCCACCGAGGTACTTGGTGGTCGAGTGCAGTGCGACGTCGGCCCCCAGGGCGAGCGGCTGCTGCAGGTACGGCGACGCGAACGTGTTGTCGACCACGATCTTCGCCCCACCGGTGTGCGCGACGTCGGCGAGCGCCGCGATGTCACCGATGTTGAGCAGGGGGTTCGTCGGGGTCTCGACCCACACCAGCTTGGTGGTGGGCCGCATCGCCTCGCGCACGGCGTCGACGTCCGAGATGGGCGCGGGCGTGTACTCGATGCCCCACTGCGTGAACACCTTGTCGATCAGCCGGAAGGTGCCACCGTAGGCGTCGTTGGGGATCACGAGGTGATCGCCGGGCCGCAGCACCGAACGCAGCAGGCAGTCGGTAGCGGCCATGCCGGAGCTGAAGGCCCGGCCGAAGGTGCCCGCCTCGATGGCCGCGAGGTTCGCCTCGAGCGGTCTGCGGGTGGGGTTTCCGGTGCGGGCGTACTCGAATCCGCCGCGCATCCCGCCGACGCCGTCCTGCGCGAACGTCGAACTCGCATAGATGGGGACGTTGACGGCGCCGGTCGCCGGGTCGGGATCGTATCCGGCGTGGATCGCTCGGGTGGAAAATCCGTGGCTGCGCTGCTCACTCATGCCGCTCAGCCTAGTCGGGGACGGAACGACGACGGCCCGGGGAACACCCCCCGGGCCACCGTCGCGGCCGCTACGACCCGGCGCTGATGAACCCGAGCAGGTCGTGGCGGGTGATCACCCCGACGGGCTTGCCGTCGTCGATGACCAGCAGCGCGTCGGTGTCGCCGAACGCCTTCGTGGCGGCGGCGATCGACTCGCCGACACCGATCAGCGGCAGCGACGGGCTCATGTGTTTCGCGACGGGGTCGGCCAGCCTCGCGCGGCCCTCGAAGACGGCGCTGAGCAGCTCGCGCTCGCTGACGCTGCCCGCGACCTCACCGGCGGTGACGGGCGGCTCGGCGCCGACGACCGGCATCTGCGAGACCCCGTATTCGCGCAGGATCTCGACGGCGTCGCGGACCGTCTCCGACGGGTGCGTGTGCACCAGGGCGGGCAGCTCCCCCGACTTGCTGCGCAGCACGTCGCCGACGGTCGAATCGTCCGGCTTGCCGTCGAGCGGGGCCCGCAGGAAACCGTACGAGGCCATCCAGTTGTCGTTGAAGATCTTCGACATGTAGCCGCGCCCACCGTCGGGAAGCAGTACCACGACGAGCGCGTCCGGCCCCTCGCGTTCGGCAACCTTCAGGGCGGCGACGACGGCCATGCCGCACGACCCGCCGACGAGCAGACCCTCCTCGCGGGCGAGACGGCGGGTCATGTCGAACGAGTCGGCGTCGGAGACGGCGATGATCTCGTCGGGGATCGACGGGTCGTAGGCGCTCGGCCAGAAGTCTTCGCCCACACCCTCGACGAGGTACGGGCGACCGGTGCCGCCGGAGTAGACGGAGCCCTCCGGGTCGGCGCCGATCACCTTGACCCTGCCGCCGGAAACCTCCTTGAGGTAGCGGCCGGTGCCGGTGATGGTGCCGCCGGTGCCGACGCCGGCGACGAAGTGGGTCACCTTGCCGTCGGTGTCGCGCCAGATCTCCGGGCCGGTGGTCTCGTAGTGGCTCTCCGGGCCGGCCGGGTTGGAGTACTGGTCGGGCTTCCAGCCGCCGGGCAGCTCCCGGGCGAGCCGGTCGGAGACGCTGTAGTAGCTGTCGGGGTGCTCCGGGGGCACCGCGGTCGGGCACACCACGACCTCGGCACCGTACGCGCGGAGCACGTTGCGCTTGTCCTCGCTGACCTTGTCGGGACACACGAACACGCACTTGTAGCCGCGCTGTTGCGCGACGAGCGCGAGACCGATGCCGGTGTTGCCGGAGGTCGGCTCGACGATGGTGCCGCCCGGTTTCAGCGCACCCGAGGCTTCGGCGGCGTCGACCATCTTGACCGCGATGCGGTCCTTGGAACTGCCACCGGGGTTGAAGTACTCGACCTTCGCCGCGACCAGCCCCGAACCCGGCTTCGTCACCGAGTTGAGCTTGACCAGCGGCGTGTTTCCGATGAGACCGACGACGGAATCCGCTATGCGCATTCCTCCATGGTCTCAGATGGCTCGGTGCGACGTCGTTCCGGCTGCTCGAGCGGCGCATTCGACGCACACTGGACACGGCAACTCCAGGGTGTGGTCGTCCCCGTCGGAAAGGTGTTCTCCCGTGCCCCGAACGTCCTGGCGCGCCGCGGCGCTGGCCGGCGCGACGGCCGTCGCCGCCGGCTCCGGCGCCGGCGGCGCCTCGTGGCTGACGTACACGTACCTGATGCGCCAGGCGACGGCGGCGAGAGGCGTCATCGGCCGCACCTGGGCGAAGCCGCCCGAGGCGGACGGGGTGTACCTGCCCGGAGCGCAGTCCCCGGTTCCGTGGCGCAGCGACGTGCCGTCCGACCTGCACCTGATGATCTTCGGGGATTCGACGGCGGCCGGCCTGGGCTGCGCGAGCGCCGCCGAGGTGCCCGGGGTGCTGCTGGCCCGCGCTCTGGCCGACGAGTCCCGTCGCCGGGTCCGGCTCAGCACGAAGGCGATCGCGGGGGCCACCTCGCGGGGCCTGGCGGGGCAGGTCGACGCGATGTACGTGGCGGGCCCGCCGCCGGACGCGGCCGTGATCCTGGTCGGCGCCAACGACGTGACCGCGAAGCAGCCGCTGCATCGTTCGGCGCAGCGGCTGGGCTCGGCGGTGCACCGGCTGCGCGCCGGCGGCGCCGTCGTGGTCGTCGGCACGTGCCCCGACCTCGGGGTGGTCGGTGCGATCCCCCAGCCGCTGCGCACGGTGGTACGGACGTGGGGGCGGCAACTGGCCCGCGCACAGGCCGCGGCGACGCGCGCGGCCGGTGGGCATCCGGTGCCGCTGGCCGACCTGTTGACGCCCGAGTTCCTCTCCGCGCCGGACCGCCTGTTCTCCGCGGACGGGTTCCATCCGTCGGCCGCGGGATACGAGCTGGCGGCCGGCCACCTGCTGCCGGTGCTGGCCGCCGCGCTGGGCCACTGGGCGGGCGGTCCGGTGCCGGAGCCGCCGCTGACGTCGTCGGCTGCCCGGCTGTGGCTGCCCCGGACGCGCCGCGGGCCCCGGGAACGGCTGTTCCCGGGGCCCGCGGCCGGCACGGTGGCCGGAGAGCTCGGCTAGTCGTTCTGGAAGTACGACAGCAGACGCAGGATCTCGACGTACAGCCAGACCAGGGTGACGGTCAGACCGAAGGCGACGCCCCACGCGGCCTTCTCCGGCGCCTGGGCGCGGATGAGTTGATCGGCGGCATCGAAGTCCAGCAGGAAGCTGAACGCGGCGATGCCGATGCAGACGAGGCTGAAGACGATCGCCAGGGTGCCGCCGTCGCGCAGGCCCAGGCCGCCGTCGACGAAGAAGCTCGCCACCAGGTTGCCCAGCGCCAGGACGAGGACACCGATCAGCGCACCGACGATCATGCGGGTCAGGCGCGGGGTCACGCGGATGGCTCCGGTGCGGTAGACGACGAGCATGCCGAAGAACACGCCGAACGTGCCGAGCACCGCCTGGACGATCAGGGTTCCGCCGCCGGCGCCACCGAAGGTGATGTCGGTGAACATGAACGACAGCGCACCGAGGAAGAAGCCCTCGGCGACGGCATAGGCCAGGACGATGGCCGGGTTGTCCATCTTGCGGCCGAAGGTGGCCACGAGGACCAGGACCAGGCCGATGAGACCACCGCCGATGACGAACGGCGCGGCGAGGTTCACGTTGCCGTTGACGAGGACGTAGGAGATCAGCGCCGAGATCGCCAGCACGCCGAGCGTGATGCCGGTCTTGGTGACGACGTCGTCGATCGTCATCGACCGCTCGGTGGTGGGCCGGGCCCAGGGGTCCGCCTGCGCGTACTGCGGCTGGCCGAATTGCTGGGTGACCTGCGCGGCGCCCGCCGTCGCAGAGCCGAACGTGGCGTATCCGCCGCCCTCTTGCTTGGGCAGGTTGCGGAACACCGGGTTACTGGTGGTGCGCACCGTGCACATCCCTTCTCGTGGTCGGTTCTGTCCGTTCAACGATCCGCGGACGCCGGGAGTTCCCCGGACCGGAGCCGAGCACGGACAAACCGGACTCTACCGGGTGCGCACGGAGCGGGTCACGGTGAACTTACGGTTGCGTCCTGCAACTTCTGTGCGGCCGACCGTCCGTTGCAGCATCCCACGATAGTTCAGGTGGGTGTTGTAGACGGTCCACAGTTCCCCGCCCGGGCGGAGCAGCCGGGCCGCCGCGCCGAACATCTTCACGGCCGCGCCGGTGTGCACGGCGGCGCCGACGTGGAACGGCGGATTGCACAGCACCACGTCGACGGAGGCGTCCGGCAGCGACCCGGCGACGTCGTCGCGCAATACCTCGACCCGGTCGGCGACATGGTTCGCGGCGGCGGTGGCGGCGGCCGACGCGACCGCCGCGGCCGACTGGTCGGTGGCGATCACCCGCAGCCCGGGGAACCGCCGGGCCGCCGCGACGGCGAGGATGCCGGTGCCGCAGCCGAGGTCGACGGCGGTCTTCGCGTCGTGTGGCAGCCGGGGCAGGAAGTCCAGCAGGAAGCGGGTGCCGATGTCCAGGCGGGAACCGGCGAACGCGGCACCGTGCGCGACGACGGTGAGCCCGACGTCGGGCACCGTCTCGGTCACCGGGTAGGTCGGCTCGGCGACGATCGGGCCGCGGGCGGTGAGCACCCGCGACTTCTGCCGGCCCCGGGAGGCACGGACCTCGGTGAAGCTCCGGGCCAGCACCTCGTTCATTGCGGGCGTGATGTGCTTGTCGCGGCCACCGGCGAACACCGTCACGCCGGAGTCGGCGTGCCGGGCGACGGTCTCGGCGATCTCGGTGAGCGCGGCGAGCGACCGCGGCAGCTGCAGCAGCACCACCCGGGAACCGGTGAGCAGATCGGCACCGAGACCGTGCACGGCGAAGCGGTCGGACAGGCCCTCGCGCGCGGCGTTCGCGGCCAGGGCCCGCTCCCCCACCACCGAGTCCTGATGCACCCGGATCCCCGCCGTGGAGTACCGCACGGCGACGCCGAGGGTGAGGGCGCCGTAGTGGTCGTCGATCACCGCGACGGTCCCGGCCGGCGCCGCGGCGAGCGCGGCGTCGGCTTCGTCGAGGATCAACCTGTCGGCGGCGTCGACGGCGACCAGGTTGGGCGCCTCCACGTCCGGGAGGCGCCGCAACCGGCCGAACAGCTCGTCGCCGGCAGCAGAGTCGCCGGTCAGCACTGCCCCTTGCCGGCGTTCTCGATGGCGCGCAGCGTTTCCGCCTGCTGTTCCTCGCTCAGCTCCGCCCACCCCGGCAGCGACTGCTGCGCGTCGGCGACGGAGGTCGCGGCCTGGGTGCGGTCCTGCCCCCAGGATTCGAGCTGGTCGAAGTACGGCACCAGGGCGCTGCAGATCTGGTCGTAGCTCTGGCCCAGCTCGATGCCGGTGCTTCCGGTGACCTGACTCGTGCTCGGCGCGGCGGTGGTGGACTCGGTGGTCCCCTCGCCTGCGGAGCCGGAGTCGCCGGACGATCCGCAGGCCGCCGCGAGCAGCACCGCACCCGTACCGAACAGCGCCGCGAGAGTCTTCTTCATCGTTTCCCAATTCCGATCGCAGTGTCGTTTCCCGGAGTTTCCGGCCGTCGTTGCCGGGTGACCCGGCCGGACAACGGTAATGGAGAACCGGCGATCGATCCGTGTCGTGCCCGCCACACCCGGGACTATCCTGGAGGAATCCACGTGAGGTGAGTGCCCCGATGGCAGAGAACGATCCGCTCGCCACCCGGCGAGCCCCGGTCTCCCCCGCCGGCGCGGCGGAGAACGAGACCGTCGAAGATCTGCGCCTCGCGGGGTTCGCGGACGCAGCGGAGATCGGCCGCGGCGGTTTCGGGGTGGTGTACCGGTGCCGGGAGACGGCACTCGACCGCACCGTCGCGGTGAAGGTGCTCACCGCGACGCTCGACGCCGACAACCTCGAACGGTTCCTCCGCGAGCAGCGCGCGATGGGCCGGCTCTCCGGGCACCCGCACATCGTCACCGTGCTGCAGGTCGGCACGACCGGCAGCGGCCGGCCCTACCTGGTGATGCACTACCACCCGCACGACTCGCTCGAGGCCCGCATCCGCCGCTACGGGCCGCTGCCGTGGCCGGACGTGCTGCGGATCGGTGTCAAGCTTTCCGGCGCGCTCGAGACGGCGCACCGGGCCGACGTGCTGCACCGCGACGTCAAGCCCGCGAACATCCTGCTCACCGAGTACGGCGAACCGCAGCTCACCGACTTCGGCATCGCCCGCATCGGCGACGGCTTCCGCACCTCGTCGGGTGCGATCACGGGCTCCCCGGCGTTCACCGCGCCGGAGATCCTGGCCGGCACGCCCCCCACCCCGGCCGCCGACGTCTACGGCCTGGCCGCCACCCTGTTCTGCGCGCTGACCGGGCACGCGGCGTTCGAGCGGCGCCGCGGCGAGCAGGTCGTCACGCAGTTCCTGCGGATCACGACCGAACCGGTCCCGGATCTGCGTGGCACCGGCGTCCCCGACGACATGTGCTCGGCCCTCGAGCGCGGCATGGCCACCGAGCCGGATGCCCGCCCGCAGTCCGCCGCGGAGTTCGGGGAGCTGCTGCAGCAGGCGCAGGAGCGGGGCGGCTGCGACGTGGACGAGATGGCGCTGCCCGTGGACGCGGACGGGCACGGGCCGCTGCCGGTCGCGGGGACCATGCACACCACCGGACCGCACCCCACGCCCACCGCGATCACCACGCCGCCGGTGCCGGTGACCCGGTTCCGGCCGCAGGCACCCACCCGGCCGCTGGTGGAGCGCACCCGGCTCATCGACCGGCTGCGCCTCGGCCGGCGCCGCCGCCTCGTCGCGATCCACGCCCCGACCGGGTTCGGGAAGTCGACGCTGGCCGCCCAGTGGCGGGAGGTACTCACCGCCGAGGGTGTCGCGGTGGCGTGGCTCGCGGTCGACCGGGACGACAACAACGTGGTGTGGTTCCTCACCCACCTGATCGAGGCGTTCCGGCAGGTGCGCCCCCAGTTCGCACGTCAGCTGCGGCAGGTGCTCGAGGCCCACGGCGACGACGCCGAGCGGTACGTGTTGTCCACCCTGATCGACGAGATCCACCGGGAGGAGACGCCGGTGGCCCTGGTGATCGAGGACTGGCACCTCGTCACCGCCCCGGGGACCGTCGCGGCACTGGACTTCCTCCTCGACCGCGGGTGCCATCACCTGCAGATCGTGGTGACCAGCCGGAGCCAGGCCGGGTTGCCGCTCAGCCGGCTGCGGGTCCTCGACGAACTGATCGAGATCGACTCGGACGCCCTGCGTTTCGACGCCGAGGAATCCGACGCCTTTCTGCGCGACGTGAGCGGCCTGGACCTCGAGCCCGAAGACGTCCGCGGCCTGACCGACGTCACCGACGGCTGGGTCGCCGCGCTGCAACTGGTGTCGTTGTCGCTGCGCGACAGTGAGGATCCGACCGACCTGATCGAGAACCTCTCCGGCCGGCACCACGCCATCGGCGAGTTCCTCGCGGACAACGTGCTCGACACCCTCGAGCCGGAGTTGTACGAGTTCCTGCTCGCGACGTCGATCACGGAGGAGATCACCGGCAGCCTCGCCACCGCGCTCACCGGCGAACCGCACGGGCAGGCGATGCTCGAGCAGATCGAGGAGCGGGACCTGTTCCTGCGCCGGGTCGACGACGAAGGCCGCTGGTTCCGCTACCACCGGCTGTTCGCGGACTTCCTGCGCCGCCGGCTCGAACGCGATCACCCCGAGCGCGTAGGCGTGCTGCACCACGCTGCCGCGGAATGGTTTGCGCACCAGCACATGCTGCGCGAAGCCGTGGACCATGCGCTCAGCGCCGACGAGCAGGAACTCGCGGTCGAGATGGTCGCCGCCGACGGGATGCTCCTGGTCGAGCACTCCCACATGACGACGCTGCTGGCGCTGGTCGCGAAACTACCGCCACGCGTGGTGGCGGCACATCCGCAGCTGCAGATGACCGTGGCGTGGGCGAATGCGTTGCTGCAACGGGCCGACCAGACCCGCGTCGCCCTCGCCGCGGCACGGGGATGCCTGAGCTGCTGCAACGCGGCCGAGGAGGACATCGCGGTCCTACAGGTCGAGGCAGACGTCGTCGACGGTGTCGTCGCCGTCTCCACCGACCACACCGCCGGCGTCGCGGACAAGGTCGCGCCGTGCCTGGACGACCCGGACGCCTTCCGGCCCTGGGTGGTGTCCGTCGCGGCGAACGTGGCGACCTTCGTGGACGTCTACCGGTTCGACTTCGAGTCCGCTCGGCGGCGGCAGCGGTGGGCCGAGCCGTACCACCGGGCCACCAACGGCCCCTTCAGCCTCGTGTACGGGCTGTGCCTGCTCGGCATCGCGGCCAACGAGCAGCTCGACGTCGCCGCGGCCGAAAGCCACTTCCGCGCGGGGTTGCGCGCGGCCCGCAAGGGGGGCGGCATCCACACCCATGCCGCGCGCCTGGCCGCCGCCATGCTCGGGGAGCTGCTCTACGAGCAGGGGCGGATCGCCGAGGCCGAAGCCCTGCTCGACGAGAGTCACGAGCTCGGAACCGAGGGCGGCGTACCGGACTTCATGATCGCCCGCTTCGTCACGGCCGCGCGGCTCAAGGCGCTGCGCGGTGACCGCGCCGCGGCGGCGGCACTGCTCGACGAGGGAGCGCGGGCCGCCGACGACTACCGGTTGCCGCGGCTGCGCGCCCGGGTGATCAACGAACGCATGCGGCTCGGCCTGCCGGTTCCGCCACCCGTCCCGCGGGAGATGCCGGATTCCGACGCCCCGGATCCGGACGGCATCGCGGAGATCACCGCACAGGTGGAGGATGCCACCGCCATCCGTCTCCTCTACGGCACGGGCCGGCCCGAGGACGTGTCCCGGGCCTGCGACTGGGCCCGGCTGTGGCATCGCCGGGTCTCCGGCCGCGGCCGGTACCGCGCCGAACTCCAGGCCGCGCGGCTGCTGGTGGCGTGCCTGCACGCGGCCGGACGTCTCGAGGAGGCCCAGCACGTGCTGGCCCCCGCGGTGGCCACGTGTGGGCGGCTCGGCATGCTCCGCTATCTCGTCGACGGCGGAGCCCATGTGGTGTCGGTTCTCCCGTTGCTCCGCGACCGGCTGCGGACCCTGCTGTGGCCCCCGGACTGGCCGGCGGTGGACGAGGCCTTTCTCGACGAGATGCTGCGGCTGGCGGAGACCGGCGGCACGAGCACCGCGCTCTGAGCGCCACCCTCCGGGTACCGGCCGTCGGGGCACGCGTCGGCGGCCGGGTAGGGCAGACTGCGAGCGTGACCGCTGCTGTTCCCGACCACGTCCGCACCCGGCTCTGGCACCACGGACGGCTCGTCGCCGAGAACTTTCCGCTGGCCGAGGTCTCCGAGCACCTTCAGGAAGACGGGGCCCTGGTGTGGGTGGACCTGCACGATCCGACGCACCGCGAGCTGTCCGCCGTCGCGGACGAGCTGGATTTCGATCCGCATGCCGTCGAGGACGTGGTGGCGCACGGGGAACGCACGAAGGTCACCCGCTACGCCACCCACACCTTCATGACGATCTACGCCACGTCGCTGGCGGACGAGAGCGAGCCGGCCGACGCGCACGGGTCACGGCTCCGGACCACGCGGGTCTCGGTGTTCGTGGTCCCGCGCGGCCTGGTCACGGTGCACCGGGGCACCGGATTGGACGTCGTGGAGGTGATGCGGCGCTGGGACGACAACTCCGATCTGCTCCGGCACGGCACCGCCGCATTGCTGCACGGGCTGCTCGACGTCGTCGTCGACGGTCAGTTCGAGACCATTCAGGGGCTCGACGACGCGATCGAGGAACTGGAGGACCGATTGTTCGACGAGCGCGCGCACATTCGCGCGCTCCAGCGTCACACCTACCGGGTACGCAAGGAACTCGTCCAGCTGCGCCGGGTCGTGCTTCCGATGCGTGAGGTGGTGGCCACGGTGATGCGGCACCGGGCCGAACGGGGCAACTCCGTCGAGCTCGACGGCTGGTACACCGACCTGTACGACCACGTGATCCGCGCGACGGAGTGGACCGAGTCGCTGCGCGACATGGTCACCACGGTGTTCGAGACCAACCTCTCGCTGCAGGACGCGCGGCTGAACACGGTGATGAAGAAGCTCACGGGGTGGGCCGCGATCATCGCCGTGCCCACCGCGGTGACGGGCTGGTACGGCCAGAACCTGCCGTACCCGGGCTTCGGGCAGTGGAGCGGGGTGATGTCGAGCACCGCGATCATCGCCGGGTCGGCGGGGATGCTCTACATCGTGTTCAAGCAACGCAACTGGTTGTGACGGGCGCGCTACGAGGTTCCTTCGGTGTCGTCGAAGAACCGCCAGTCGTGGTCGCCCTCGACCTTGACCTCCATGCGCCAGCCCAGCTCGCTGTTGTCGGCCTTGGAGTCCACGAACCAGGCGTGCGCGTCGTCCGCGCTCTCGATGTCCTTGGTCGCCACCACTTCGCCCTTGGGGTCGATCACTCGGTAAGTAGCCATGCCCGGGGCTTTCCCCGGTGACGCGGCGCCCAAACCCGCGGCGCGGGGATTGGGTTGGCGCGGGGGATTGGGTTGCAGTGCGGTGGGGTAACCGGCAGCGGAAGCGACCACGGACGAAGGAGGAGACATGGCTGATTTCATCGACAAGGCCAAGCACAAGGCGGAGGACGTGTCCGGCCAGGCCAAGGAGGGCGCGGGCCGCGCGACCGGCGACCGTGACCTCGAGGCGGAGGGCCGGGGCGACCAGGCGTCGAGCGGCCTCAAGCAGGCCGGCGACAAGATCTCCGACGCCGCCGGCAAGGTCAAGGACTCATTCAAGAAGTAGTGCCGCGGCACGCCCGGACGCGCGTGGCCTCGTCGACCCTGTCGACGAGGCCACGTCTCATGTCCGGGACCGTCAGCGCCCCTCCCCGGGGCGGGCCTGCTCCCCGGAGGTCGCGTCGCCGTACTGCTCCTTCGAGAGCGGGATCTGCGTGCGGGTGGAGCCGTGTTCGGGCGAGAGGTCGTCGCGCGGCCCCTCGGGTCCCGCGTACTCGTGCAGTTCCCGGGGACCCTGGTCGAGCCGGAACGGCGGGTACTCGTCGCGCAGCAGGGCCGCGTAGGCCCACACGCGGAATCGCCAGCGGTTGATGCCCACGACGAGATCGAACACTCCGCTCGGGTAACGGGCGGTGAACAGCAGGGCGATCGCTGCGACGAGCACGAGAATGCCGAGCAGCGACCACGAGTAGGTCCACACCGCGTCGTCCCAGTCGTCGCCGTTCCCGGACGCCGCGGTGGCCCCACCCCCGACGAGCACGGCGAGGATCAGATAGTGCGGGACGGCGAGCAGCCACCACTTGACCAGCACCAGCCCCCGGGAGAGACGTTCCGGGTAGGGGACGTCGAAATCGGCGGGATAGTCCGTGCGGTGCAGCGTGAAGGGCGGATACCGGTCGGTGCCCAGGGCCGCGTACGTGTAGAACCCGACGCGCCACCACCACCGCATCACCCCGACGTTGAAGTCGAACAGCGGCCGCGGGTAGCGGCCGGTGAACAGGATCGCGAAGCCCGCGACGATCGTCGTGACGAAATGCGCGATCGCGAGGAAGAAGAGCACGATGTAGTGCGGGATCGCCAAGAGCCACTTCACGAGCCACAGCCCGCGCGACGGCGCGTCCGGATCGCCGCGCAGCATCACCGGATAGGCGCCCGGGGCGACGGCTGCGGGCGGCGGAGCGTGCGCCGAGGGCGGGCCGTGCCGGCCGAGTCCCACCGCTCCGAGGACGAGCAGCGGCACCCCGATCACCAGTAGCACGAGCCCGCTGATCAGCAGCCACAGCGCGAGCGGTCCCAGGAACGGGAACTGGGCGCCCGCCTGCAGGTCCACCGCCACGCCCGGGGTGGCGTCGGCGTTCATCACGACGATCGACCACACCCCTTCCTGGAATTCCCAGCGCAGCTCCTGGGTTCCCGGGCCGGAGGCCGACGCGGCCCAGAAGTCCTCGTCACCGGGCACCCGGGCAGGGTCGTCGCCCGGGATCTCGCGATACTCGGCGCGGAACGGCTCGAACCGGACGTCGGTGAGCTCGGCGTGCGCGACGCCGGACAGGAAGGCGTCGACCTCCGCCTGCGGGCCGATGCCGACGAACACCGGCCGGCCGGGATCCTCCGACGCCGCACGCAATCTGAGCCGGCCGAGGTCCTCGGCGCCGAAACCTGTCGGCGCGTCGTCGAAGACCAGGTCGATGCGCTCGGAGACGAGGGCGCTCGAGTCGGTGCGGAAACGCTCGGTGGGAGCGGTGAACCAACCGTCGTCGCGCTGGACGAAGTATCCCCAGCCGAGCACTCCGGCGGCGACGAGCAACGCCAGGCCGAGCATCGACAGCAGGACGCCTACAACGAACATGACGATCTTGCCGGCCTTCATAGCGGCCTCCGATTCGCAGTGTCGTACACGCGGTCCGCACTCACCGTAGACGCCCTCGAACAGGACGAACAAGACTTTGCCCCACCTCGTCGCGCCGCACCCCGCGACACGTCACGCACAGGTTCCATACGCGTAACGCATCGGCCACCTCCCGCCGTGTAGGGTGACTGCATCGACGACACGTCTCGGTCGATCGCTTCCGATCGGGCGAGTACAGCGTGATTTCGGTCGAGCACCACCAACCGAGCCTGTCCCGTGACCGTCGTACCCGCATACCGGGTACGGGTGTAGCGGCGGCAGCGTCGGGGTACCACAGCTGCGGCTCCGCCGCCCCGACCCGGCTCGCCGGCCCGAAAGGACATCATGCACAACGAAACCGAGTTCCAGACGCCGCTCTTCGTCGAGCCCACCACTCCCGGCGACGAGGGGAACACCGAGCCCGTCGCGACCTCGCAGCCGCCGAGCGGTCCGTACGACTACCACGGCATCTTCTCCGCCCGGGCCTGACCCGCGTCACTGCCGGACCGGATTGCGGGATGACAAGCCCGCCAGACGATCCCGGCGGTCTTTCTGCCCTGGAGGCCCGTGCGAAGGGCCGCCGTCCGGAGGGCGTACAGTGGACGGCGGCCGGTGGGGAAGACCCGGCCACGCGAACGCCCCGGCCCTGCGCCGGGGCGTTCGTCATTCCGGGCGACGTTCGGTCGGCGATTGGAATCGGCCGGGAACGGGAACGCAGTCCGGGGGTCGCCCACGACCCTTTCCCGACCGGAAGGACTTCAATCATGACCAAGGTGCTGTTCGTCGTCACCGGAGCCGATCACTGGACGCTGGCCGACGGGACGCGACACCCCACGGGGTTCTGGGCCGAGGAGCTGATCGAGCCGTACCGGGTGTTCACCGACGCCGGATTCGACATCACGTTCGCCACACCGGGTGGTCGCACCCCGGTCGTGGACGAAGCCAGCCTCGCGCCCGACGCCGCCGGAAGCGAGGAACGCAGCGACGAACTGCGGCAGACCCTCACCGACCTGAAGCCGGTCCTCGACTCCCCCACCGTGCTCGAGGACGTGCGCGCCGAGGACTACGACCTCGTGTTCGTCCCGGGTGGGCACGGCCCGATGGAGGACCTTGCCGTGTCCGAACCGTTCGGCCGGCTGCTCGGGAACTTCCTGGACGCCGACAAGCTCGTCTCCGTCGTATGCCACGCCCCCGCCGCACTGCTGCCGGCCCGACGCGCGGACGGCGTCTGGCTCTTCGACGGGTACCGGATGACCGGCTTCACGAACGAGGAGGAGACGCAGGCCGGGCTGGCAGAGAAGGCGCCGTGGCTGCTCGAGGATCGCCTCCGCGAGAGCGGCGCCCAGTTCTCCACGGGACCGGCGTGGCAATCGCACGTCGTGGTCGACCGCCGCCTCTACACCGGGCAGAACCCGGCGTCGTCGCGTGAGGTGGCGGAGCGGGTGGTCGAGGCGACGAAGAACTGATCTCGACCCGAGCGGCGACGCTTGTCGCCATGACCGAGCCGGTGCACGGGTCGTCACATTGCGGACATACCGGTCACCCGGTTTCATAGAGGGGTGCGCCGGCCGTGGAAGTGGAACAAGGAAGAGCCGTTCTTCGGAGACCCCGAAGAGCCTCGTGGCACGGCAGCGATCGTCGTGATGATCGCGGTCGTCGTCGCGGTGGGGGCCGTGCTGTTGCTGACGGCGGGCGCGCCGCTGCCCTGACGCGTGGCCGACACTCCGTCAGGCAGCCGCCGCCGACAACGGTGGTTGCCGATCGAACCACGGTCGCGCCCGCTCGAGTTCGGCCGCCAGGGACAGCAGCAAACCCTCCCCGCCCAGGGGCGCCACGAACTGCACCCCGAGCGGCAGGCCCGTCGTCGTCCAGTGCAGCGGCAACGAAATCGCCGGCCTTCCGGTCAGATTCGCCAACTGGGTGTAGGGCGTCCGACCGAGGTTCTCGTCCACGATGCGGTCCATGACGCCCACCCGGCGGACGACCCCTCCCAGATGTGCCGCGAGGAGGACGCGACCGGCGGCGCGGACGACGCGGGGGGTGGTCAACTCACCGATCCGCGCCGGCGGGAACGCGAGCGTCGGAGTCAGCAACAAGTCGTACGTCTCATGGAAGGCCGCCAACCGGCGGGCGTATCCGTTCCACCGCTCGAGCGAGGCGAGGTACTCGGACGGCCGCACCGAGTCCCCGAGGGCGGCGAGAAGGCGGGTGTCCATCTCGAATCCCTCGGGACCACACCCGGTGAGCCGACGGGCCCGCCGGATCTCGACGGCCACCCCCGCGAACCACATCGTCAGGAAATCCACTGCGAGGCGACGTTCGTCGACTCCGGTGGCCGCCGGTTCCACGTGGTGCCCGAGTTCGCCGAGCAGGCTCGCCGCATCGGCGACGGCCGCGACGGCCTCCGGATCCACCGGCGTACCGAGCGGCGATTCCGTCGCGAATCCGATGCGGAGCCTGCGGGGTTCTACCGACGCCGCAGAGGAGTACGAATACTCGGGCATGGCAACCAGATACGGCCCCGCCGGGTCCGGACCGGCGAGCACGTCCAGCATCGCCGCCGTGTCCCGGACCGTGCGAGTCACCACCCCGTGGGTGACGGCTCCGTGCAGGAGTTCACCGAACGCGGGACCACTCGGAACCACGCCACGTCCCGGTTTCAGGCCGACCAGCCCGCAGCACGCCGCCGGGATACGGATCGAACCGCCGCCGTCGTTCGCACCCGCCGCCGGCACCACCCCCGCTGCCACCGCGGCGGCCGAACCCCCGGAGGATCCGCCCGGGGTGTGCGCGGGATTCCACGGATTACGGGTGGGACCGTTGACCTCCGGCTCGGTGATGCCCTTCGCTCCGAACTCGGGTGTGTTGGTCTTCCCGAAGATCACCAGTCCCGCCCCGAGCCACCGGTCCACGACCAGCGCGTTGCGCTCGGCGGGCAGTGACGCAAGGGCGCGGCTGCCACTTCCGGTGGGCGTCCCGGCGACGTCCTGCAACAGGTCCTTGACCAGGAACGGCACCCCGGCGAACGGACCGGTGAGCGGTTCGCGGGTCCGGGCACGGGCACGCTCGTCGAGCCGGTACACCACCGTGTTCAGAGTCGGCTCCACAGCGTGGAGTCGGCTCAGCGCCGCATCGAGCAGCTCCCCCGCGTCGACCTGCCCGCTCGCGACGAGCCCGGCAAGGCCCACGGCATCGAAACGACGGTATTCGGCGTAGTCCACGGCTCCGCCTCCTCGGGAACCCGGCTGGCCTCCTCATTCTCTCGCCGGGGCCTGCGCGAGGGGAGCGCTTTCACGCGAGTTCGCACGGCCGGGTTCGGCCGAATGCGGCCCGATCGGGACGAGCGCCTGCAACGATTTTGACTATGAAGCACTTTCGGATAGTCAACGAGGACGGGTCCGTCGTCGACCAGCAGCCGTTCGCGACCGAGGACGAGGCCCTGGCGTGGGCGCACACGCATCCGCGGGCGGGAACCCCGGGATGGACCCTGGAGGAGCAGGTCGACGCCGACTGGGAGAAGCGGGAGAACTCCGAGCGGACCTGACCGCAGCGGGCCGGGCTGCTCGGGCGGTGGATTCAGTCCTCCTGACGCTTCGCCCACGTCAGCACGAGCTTCGGCTCTTCCGAGTTGGACGAATCGAGTTCCAGCGTGGCGTCTTCCGGGGCGCCCGCGAGGAACGCACGGACGATGCTCATCGTGACCGGGGTGCTGAGGGGCAGAACGGCACTTTCGGTTTCGTTCGACATACACCGAACGTATCGTCATCGCGGGCTCGCCGCCGGGCGAGACGAGCGGTCGTCCGCCTCCGTCAACGCTCGCCGGTAGTCATGAGCGTCCGGCGACGGAGCCGCCGACAACGGCGAGCGCCCGGTCGGCCGGCTGTCAGGACAGCAGCAAACCGTCGCCGTCGGCCCCATGTTGCGTGCAGGTGATCCGACGAATGCGCCGCGACCAGGGCCTTTGTCTGGGACGATGCCCGATGGGAGCACTTCCGGATCGTGCACGAGGGCGGCCCCGGCGTCGACGAGCAGCCGTTCGGTCGAGGTCCGAGACCGGCGCGAGATCCGCACCCGCCGGCACTCCACCGATTCCGAGAGGAGACCGACATCATGGACGAAACCACGCGGCCTTCGGAGCAGGTTCTGAATTCGATCTCGACACCCGGGGAAATCGAGACAGCTTTCGGCAAGCTGGAGTTCCCGCTCGGTAGGCCGACCGAGGAGACCACGAAACGGATCTACGACCATCTCGACTACCTGCATGCCGTCAACGCGTTCCTGAATGCACTTCCCGGAGTCAACACCTGGGCGATGCGCAAGGGGTATCTCGATGCGGGCATCCGGGACAACGACGTCGTCGTGTGGTCGGGGATGTTGGACTCCGAGACGATCCTGCTCGGGGGAAGTTCCGACTCCCTCTACTTCTCCACGTTCGCGGACCTGACCGACGGCCCCCTGGTGGTGGAGATCCCGCCGCTCACATTGACGTTCATGAACGACATGTGGGCACGCGGGGTGACCGACGGCGGAATGGGGGGCCCGGACCGCGGCGCCGGCGGGAAGTACCTGTTGCTACCGCCCGGCTACGAAGGCCCCCTACCGGAGGGCGGGTTCTTCGTCAGCCGCTGCAGGACGACGCGGATCTTCGTGTGGGGACGGGCGTTCCTCGAGGACAACGACCCGAAGCCAGGGGTCGAACGGATCAAGGAGACGATGCGGATCCACCGCTACATGCCGGGAGGCTACGGTACGAGCATCGGAGCCATCGTGACCGGTGGTCCGGCCCCTGCGCTCCCCTGGACTGCAGAAACCTGGGCTCCCCGGATCGAGAAGCCACCTGCTCCACGGTTCGTCGAGGGAACCGGTCTCTCCATGAACACCGTCAATCCCAACGACAGTTCGTTCTACCAGTTCGCGAGTGACCTGGTGAGCGACCAGCCCGCAGAGGCGCTCGATGCCGAGATCGCCGGCGAGCTCGCCGCGATCGGGATCGTCAAGGGCAAGCCCTTCGAGCCGGACGCGCGGATGCGGGAGATCCTGACCGAGGCAGCCGCCGTGGGCAATGCGATCGCACGCACCCTCACCTTCCGCCCGCGCACGGAGGACGGGGTCCACTACTACGGGGAGTCGTCGCAATGGGTCAACGGCCTGTTCGCGGGCGGCTACGACTTCATGACCCCGCCTGCGGAAGTCACCGACACGGGAATCCGGCCGTACCCGTCCGACGGCGCACGGAAGCTTCATCTACGCACCCAGTTCTTCTACCTCGCCTGGGGAATCAGCCCGGCGATGTGCATGCGGATCACGAACCTCGGCTCGCAGTACCTCGTCGCGGCCGCGGACAGAGAGGACCGCACCCTCGACGGCGCCAAGCACTACAAGATGTCGCTTCCCCCCGGTATCCCGGCCGCCAGGTTCTGGTCCCTGACCGCGTGGGACAACCAGACCCGGTCCATGCTCGACACACCGCAACGATTCTCGAAGGTCGGCAGCCAGGCCTACCCCCGCCCGGCTGCAACCGCCGATCCCGACGGGTCGACGACGGTGCACTTCGCGCCCGACCTCCCCGACGGCGTACCCGATGGCAACTGGATCCAGACGACGCCGGGCAGGGGATGGTGTGTGTGCCTGCGGCTCTACAGCCCGCTGGAACCGTTCTTCGACAAGTCCTGGCGCCCCGGGGGGATCGAAGAAGTGGAGAACTGAAGCGATCACGCCGTCGACGCTGAGCACCTGTTGCTCTTCACCCAACGACGCACCTCGCCACACCGGTATCGCCGCGAGGGGACATCGAGGACTTCGAATAGCATCGGCACAGCGTCACCGTCGGATATCGATTCGAGTTCCCGAGGAGCCTCATGCGTCTGCGTGATACCCCGACCGTCGAGGTCGCCGAACGTCTGGCCTGCAGTCCGGAGCAGGCCTGGGCGCTGGTCACCGACATCGAGCTGCCCACCCGTGCCGACGGCGAACTGCAGCGGGTGGAATGGCTGGACGGGGCGACCGGGGTCGCCGTCGGCGCCCGATTCCGCGGGCACAACGCCAGCCCACGGATGGGCGAATGGTACACCGAGCCGGAAATCATCGAGGTCGAGGACGGTCGCCGCTGGGTGTGGCGGGTGGGGCCGGCGGAAGCGCCGGTGGCTGTCTGGGGCTTCGAGGTCGAATCCGACGGCGACGGCGCCATCGTTCGACAGTGGGCCAAGGTGGGCACCGGCCGCTCACCGCTCTCCGATTTCATCGAGCAGCACCCGGACAAGGAGAGCGCGATCCTCGCCCACCGGATGGCCGTGTGGCGAGACGGGATGGCGGCCAACCTGGCGGTGCTCGCGCAACTCGCCGGCTGCAACGCCTGACGCACCAGGTGGCCGCTGGCGGGGCACTGCTCCCTGCTGGGCGTGCCGATCGCGGGGATCTCGGCGGGAAGGTGGTGCCCCCAGTCGGACTCGAACCGACACTCGGCGGATTTTAAGTCCGCTGCCTCTGCCAATTGGGCTATGGGGGCGCAAGAAGAGAGGGTAGTGCGTGGTGTCCTTCCGGACCCGGGCAGGTCCGGAAGGACACCACGGCGACCTACGCGATCGACAGCGCGATCCCGTCGAGGATGTCGTGCTCGCTGACGACGAGCTCGCCGATGCCCGCGCGAGGGCCGAGTTCGTCGGCCAGCACGGTCGTGACGACGGCCCCACCGCCGATGACGTCGACACGTCCGGGGTGCATCGGGCCGAGCGCCGCGCGCTCGTCGTGCGTGGCGGCGAGCAGGCCGTCGCACACCTCGCGCAGCCGGTCGAAACCGACGGTGGACAGGTGCACGCGCTCGGGGTCGTACTCCGCGAGGTTGTTCGCGAGGGCCGCGATCGTGGTCATGGTGCCGGCGACGCCGACCCAGGTGCGGGCCGGCTCGACCGGCACGTGCGCGAGCGCCTCGGCGATCTTCTCCCCCGCGAACTCTCGGGCCGCCGCGATCTGTTCGGCCGTGGGCGGGTCGTCGTGCAGGCACCGCTCGGTGAGCCGCACGCAGCCGATGTCGGTGGAGTAGGCGGCATGCACACCGTCGGCGTCGCCGAGCACCACCTCGGTGGAGCCGCCGCCGAGGTCCACGACGACGAACGGCCCCCGGGTGGGGTCGAGTTCGCCGACGGCGCCGGTGAAGGACAGCCGCGCCTCCTCGTCGCCGGTGATGACCTCGGCCTCGGCACCGGGGATCACCGCACCGAGGACCTCGCGGGTCATCGCGAAGAAGTCGTCCCGGTTGGCGGCGTCGCGGGTGGCGGAGGTCGCGACCATCCGCACCGCCTGCGCGCCGGTCTCCCGGATGAGGCCGGCGTATTCGACGAGGGCGACGCGGGTGCGTTCGATCGCCTCGGGGGCGAGCCGGCCGGTGGCGTCGACGCCCTGCCCGAGCCGGACGATGCGCATCAGCCGCGTGACGTCGGTGAGCCGGCCGTCGTCGCCGAGGTCGGCGATGAGCAGGCGGATGGAGTTGGTGCCGCAGTCGATCGCCGCGACGCGGCGGGCGCCGACGGCGGTCACTCGGTCTCCCCGCGCAGCTCGGCGTAGGTCGGCCAGTCCGCAGGGACGGCGGTACCACGCAGGCCGGCGTCGGCGGCGAGGGCGACGGCCTCGTCGCCGAACGGGTTCACGCCCGGCCCCTTGGCGAGGGAGTGCGCGATCAGCACGTGCAGGCACTTGACGCGGTCGGGCATGCCGCCGCCGCTGAAGTCGGTGCCGAGCGATTCGATGGCGTCGCGTTCGGCGAGGTAGGACTCGTGGGCCCGCCGGTACGCGGCCGCGAGGTCGGGGTCGGCGGTGAGCCGCTCGGTCATCTCCTTCATGACCCCGGCGGACTCCTGCCGGCTGGCCTCGGCGGTGAGCCGCGGATCGGTGAGGTAGAACAGCGTCGGGAACGGCGTGCCGTCGGGCAGTTTCGGCGCGGTCTTCACGACGCCGGGGGCTCCGTCCGGGCAGCGGTAGGCGATGGCGAGGACGCCACGCGGGACCCGCCCGAGCTGGGCGGCGACGGCGTCGAGGTCTTCCTGTGCGACGGGATCGGTCACCCGGTCGGTTCTCCTGGTTCTGGGGGCGCCACCGGCATCTGCCGCGGCACCGGGGCGGGTTCGGGTTCTGGCGCGGGAACGGACACCGACTGCCACAGGTCGCTGTACCAGGCGCCGGTGGAGGGCAGTTCCTCGGTCTGCTCGGTGACCGGTTCCTGGTAGTCGCCGGGCAGTTGCACCTGGTAGGGAGTTTCGCCGGGCATGACGAACCGCAGCCGTTCGCGGGCCTGGGCGCGGATCCACGCCGGGTCCTCGATCTGCGCCTTCTGTTCGCGGAGCGCCACTATCTCCTGCTCGAGCTGTGCCCGTTCCGCGGCGACCCGCTCGGCCTCGGAGCGCTGGCTGACGTACGTGCGCAACGGAACCGCGAGGGTCAGGGCGAGCCCGCACACCACGAGGGCGAGGACGACGGCACGGCCGGTGGACAGGCCGAAGAAGGTGCGCTCGGCACGGGCCGGCCGGGATTCGCGCGGCGTTCCGACGCGGGTGGGCCGGGCCCGCCCCGAGGCGCCCCCGGTGCGGGCACCGGGGGCGTCGGCGGGCGGTTCCGTCGAGGCGGTAGGTCCGGCCGGGCGGGCCCGCCCGGGCCGCCGGACGCCCGGCACACCCTCGGTGCGGGTGCGCCGGGCACCGGGCCGGGACCTGCCGCGCTGGCTCATGCGGGTGCGCTCAGCCCTCGATGGTGAAACGCGGGAACGCCAGTTCGCCGGCGTACCGGGCGGCGTCGCCGAGCGACTCCTCGATGCGCAGCAGCTGGTTGTACTTGGCGACGCGCTCGGAGCGGGCCGGGGCACCGGTCTTGATCTGGCCGCTGCCCACGGCGACGGCGAGGTCGGCGATGGTGGTGTCCTCGGTCTCGCCGGAGCGGTGGCTCATCATCGACTTGTAGCCGTTGCGGTGCGCGAGGTCGACGGCGTCGAGGGTCTCGGTGAGGGTGCCGATCTGGTTGACCTTCACCAGCAGCGCGTTGGCGGCGCCCTTGACGATGCCTTCCTCGAGGCGCTCGGGGTTGGTGACGAACAGGTCGTCGCCGACGAGCTGCACCTTGTTGCCGATCTTGTCGGTCAGCGCGACCCAGCCGTCCCAGTCGTCCTCGCTCAGCGGGTCCTCGATGGACACGAGCGGGTACGCCGAGAGCAGCTCGTTGTAGAAGTCGGCGAGCTCGTCCGCGGTGCGGTCCTTGCCCTCGAACTTGTAGCCGGTGCCCTCGGTGTAGAACTCGGTGGCGGCGACGTCGAGCGCGAGCGCGACGTCGGTGCCGAGCTTCAGGCCGGTCTTGGCGACGGCCTCGCTGATGAGGTCGAGGGCTTCCTTGGTGCCGGCGACGTCGGGCGCGAAGCCACCCTCGTCACCGAGCCCGGTGGCCAGGCCGCGGCTCTTGAGCACGGACTTGAGGGCGTGGTACACCTCGGCGCCCCAGCGCAGGGACTCCTTGAAGGTGGGGGCGCCGATCGGGGCGACCATGAACTCCTGCACGTCGACGCCGGTGTCGGCGTGGGCACCGCCGTTGAGGATGTTCATCATCGGCACGGGCAGGATGTGGGCGTTCGGGCCGCCGAGGTAGCGGAACAGCTCGAGTCCGGAGGACTCGGCGGCGGCCTTGGCGACGGCGAGGGACGCGCCGAGCAGGGCGTTGGCGCCGAGCCGGCCCTTGTCGGGGGTGCCGTCGGTGTCGAGGAGGGCCTGGTCGACGGTGCGCTGTTCGGTCGCGTCGAGGCCGATGATCGCCGGGGCGATCTCGCCGAGGACGCCCTCGACGGCCTGCTCGACGCCCTTACCCAGGTAGCGTTCGCCACCGTCGCGCAGCTCGACGGCTTCGTGTTCACCGGTGGACGCACCGGAGGGCACCGCAGCGCGGGCGAAACTTCCGTCGTCGAGCAGCACCTCGACCTCGACCGTGGGGTTACCACGCGAATCGAGGATCTCGCGGGCTCCTACCTGCTCAATGATGGCCACTGGCTGATTCTCCTTCGATGGACTTCACGCTGCGGGGTCTGCACGCTGGGAACAGCCTAACCGCCCCGACCTGCGCCCGAAGCACGGCGCGCCCCGCGGTGGCGGCCACCGGCCGCTCGCCCGGCCGGGAGGCGGACGGATCGGACAGCCGCGTCAGGGCCGACGGCCCACCCCGTACGCGGCGGCGCGGTCGCGCACCAGCGCGAGGTATTCGCCCGAGAGGTTGTAGGCCGTGAGCGCCCGCGTCCAGCCTTCGGCGGTGGTCAGGTCGCCGCCCCGGTCGCACAGGTACCGGCCGGCGGTCAGGGCCGCGTCGTCGATGTTGTCCGGGTCGGCGACGCCGTCGCCGTTCGCGTCCACGCCCCAGCGGAACCAGGTCTCGGGGATGAACTGCATGGGCCCCACCGCCCGGTCGAGAACGGGGTCGCCGTCGAGCCGGCCGCCGTCGGTGTCCCGGATCTCGGCCAGTCCGGGACCCCCGTCGAGGGGCACGCCGCGGATGGGCGGGTCGACGCGTCCGCCGGGGGCGATGCTCGCGCCGTTATACCGGCCGTGCCGGCTCTCCACGCTCCCGATGCCGGCGAGGGTCGTCCATGCGAGTCCGCAGTCGGGGCGCGAGGCGGCGAGCACGGCCGCGGCGTGACCGTAGGCCTCGAGCGCGGTGCGGGGGATGCCGAGCGCCTCGGCCTGCGGTGCCGCCCAGTCCCGCAACTGGTCGGCGGTGCGGCCGGGGGCGTCGACGTCGATCGCCGGGACCGCGGTTCCGGGGGCGGGCGGGACGCCGTCGGGGATCGGGATGCGCGGCTCGCGCGGGCTCCAGACGGCCACGCCGACGGCCACCAGGATCACCGCGGCGACGGCGGCGAACAGGACGCGCGGCCACGGTGAGCGTCGGCGCGAGGCGGCAGGGGGCATGGTTCCCATCATCCATATCCCCGGCAAAGCGCAGGTAAAGGGACCAAGGCCCCTGTTGACGTCGTCCGGACCGGGTGTATGTTTTCGGCTTGCATCACCTAAGAGAGGTTCGCCTCACCTAACTGTTGGAGTCATGCCCATGTCCGCACTCGCCGCGAGCTCCGGGGCCCCGTCGATCGCTACCCAGCTGGTCGGCTCCGGCCTCATCGGGCTCCGCGAGGGCCTCGAAGCGGGCATCGTCGTGATGATCCTGGTCGCCTTCCTCGTCAAGGCCCAGCGCCGCGACGCCCTGAGGTGGGTATGGCTCGGCGTCGGCACCGCCGTCGCCATGGTCGCCGCGACGTTCGGGATCATCCACTTCGGCACCACCACCCTCACCGGCCTCGCCGCCGAGGTGGCCGCGGGCCTCGCGTCGCTCGCCGCGGTCGTGATCGTGACCGCCATGGTGCTGTGGATGCGCAAGGCGTCGCGGTCGATCTCCGGGGACCTGCGCTCCGGAATGGAGAAGGCACTGCTCGCGGGACCGGCGGCGGTGCTCACCCTGTCGTTCGTCGCGGTCGGCCGTGAGGGCCTCGAGACCGCGCTGCTCATGGTCGGGTACGCGGAGAACACCGCCGGCAGCGCCTGGCCCCTCGTCGGCCTGCTCCTCGGCATCGGCGTGGCCGCCGGACTCACGGCATTGATGTACCTCGGGGCGATCCGGATCGACATGGCCCGCTTCTTCACGTACACCGGCGCCTTCCTGATCGTGGTCGCGGCCGGCATCCTCGCCTACGGCCTGCGCGCCCTCCAGATCGGCGGCGTCCTGCCCGGGGGCTCGAACCTCGCCTTCGACGTCTCGGCCCACTACGACGCCGACAGCTGGTACGGCACCGTGCTGGCCGGGATCTTCAACCTCCGTCCGGACCCCACCGTCCTCCAGGCCCTCGCGTGGGTGAGCTATCTCGTCGTCGTCCTGTACCTGTTCCTGCGTCCCGTCGCGCCGGCCCGCACACCCGAACCGGCCGTCGCCGTCTGACCCCTCCCCTGTTCGAAAGGCATCCATCCATGCGTCGATCCACGTACGCCCTCGCGGCCGCAGCGGCCCTGCCCCTCGCCCTGGCGGGCTGCACCGAGAAGTCGACCGCCGGCGACGACGCGATCGCGGTCACCGCCACCGACACCGCATGCGACGTGGCGGCGGCGGACGGCGCGACCGGGCACTCGACCTTCAGCATCACCAACAACGGCACCAAGGTCACCGAGTTCTACGTGTTCGCCGCCGGCGACCGGGTGATGGGTGAGATCGAGAACATCGGCCCCGGACTCACCCGGCAGCTGATCGTGAACCTGCCCGAGGCCGGCACCTACGAGCTGTCCTGCCGCCCCGGCATGGTCGGCGACGGGATCCGCCAGGAGTTCGTGATCACGGGCGATTCGCAGACCGTCACCGACGCCGACGGCAAGCTCGCCGAGGCGGGCGACGGCTACCGCCGGTACATCCGCAGCCAGACCGAAGCCCTCGTCACCGCCACGGGCGAGTTCGTGGCCGCCGTGAAGGCCGGCGACGTCGACGAAGCCAAGCGGCTGTTCCCGGTCAGCCGCACCTACTTCGAACGCATCGAGCCGGAGGCGGAGAGCTTCGGCGACCTCGACCCGCGGATCGACCTGCGCGAGGCGGACCTCGAGCCCGGCCAGGCCTGGACCGGATTCCACCGGCTCGAGAAGGACCTGTGGGTGCAGGGCGCCCAGCCCGACACGGGCGCGATCGCCGATCAGCTCGCGGCCGACGTCCAGGAGCTGGCCGACCTGGTGAACGCCGCCGACTACACGGTCGACCCGACCAAGATCGCCGGCAACGCGCAGGGCCTGCTCGACGAGGTCGCCACCTCGAAGATCACGGGTGAGGAGGACATCTTCTCCCACACCGACCTGTGGGACTTCCAGGGCAACGTGGACGGCTCGCAGGCCGCGGTCGCCGCGCTGCGCCCGATCCTCGACGCGAACGATCCCGAGCTGGCGCAGGCCATCGACGCCCGGTTCGCCGACCTCGACGCCGCGCTCGCCCGGTACCGGCAGGGCGACGGCTTCGTCTCCTACGAGACCGTGACCGAGCCGCAGCGGCAGGAACTCTCGCGCCTGATCGACGCGCTCTCGGCCGCGGTGAGCAAGGTGCAGGGTGTCGTCGCGGGGGCTGCGGGCGCATGAGCGGGACCCCGGACACCGCCGCGGCCCCCGCCTCCGGCGGGGGCATCTCCCGCCGCCGCCTGTTCGGTGCGGTCGGTGCCGGCGCCGCGCTCGCCGGAGCGGGCGCGGTGGTCGGCCGGGTCACCGCACCCGGCGCGGACACCGGCCACGCCGGCGCCGTCCCGTTCCGGGGCGCACACCAGGCCGGGATCGTCACCCCCGCCCAGGACCGCATGCACTTCGTGGCGTTCGACGTCACCACCGACGACCGGGACGAGCTCGTCGCGCTGCTGAAGACGTGGACCGAGATGGCCGAGCGGATGACCGCCGGGCTCGAGGCCACCGAGGACGGCGCCACCGGCGAGGGCCCCTACCATCCGCCCACCGACACCGGCGAGGCACTGGACCTCGACGCCTCCCAGCTGACCCTGACCATCGGGTTCGGCCCGTCGCTGTTCGACGGCCGGTTCGGTCTCGCCGACCGCAGACCGTCTGCACTCGAGGAACTTCCGCACTTTCCCGCCGACAACCTCGATCCGGCCCGCAGCGGCGGCGACATCGCCATCCAGGCGTGCGCCAACGATCCCCAGGTGGCGGTGCACGCCATCCGCAACCTGGCACGGGTCGCGTTCGGCACCGCGTCGGTGCGCTGGTCGCAGCTCGGGTTCGGCCGCACCTCGTCCACCTCGACGTCGCAGCAGACGCCGCGGAACCTGTTCGGATTCAAGGACGGAACCAACAACCTCAAGGCCGAGGACCCCGGCGCGCTCGCCGAGTCGGTGTGGGTCGGCCCCGGCGACGACCAGGCCTGGCTCGCCGGCGGCACCTACCTGGTGGCGCGGCGGATCCGCATGCTCATCGAGCAGTGGGACCGAGCGGTGCTGCAGGAACAGGAGCAGGTGATCGGCCGCACCAAACGGGACGGCGCTCCGCTCGGGAAGACCGGCGAGTTCGACGAACTCGACCTCGAGTCCAGGGGACCGGACGGGCCGTTCGTCCCCGTCGACGCACACGTGCGCCTCGCGTCGGCCCAGCACCTCGGCGGGCTGAAGATCCTGCGCCGGGGTTACAACTTCACCGACGGCTCCGACGGCTTCGGCCACCTGGACGCGGGCCTGTTCTTCATCGCGTTCTGCCGCAACCCGCTCGAGCAGTTCGTGCCGATGCAGCGCGAACTGGCACGGCGCGACGCACTCAACGAGTACATCCAGCACGTCGGGTCGGCGGTGTTCGCGTGTCCGCCCGGGCCGGCACCGGGCGAGTACTGGGGGCAGGCGCTCTTCGAGGCGTGAACCGTGCCCGGAACGAGATCGGTGAGGCCGAGCGGGGCTCAGTAGGCGCCGTCGCGGTGCAGGACGGCACGGAGAGTCCTGCGCAGGATCGACAGATCGAGGGCGAACGTCCAGTTCTCGACGTAACGCAGATCGGCACGCACCGATTCCTCCCAGCTCAGGTTGCTTCGTCCGCTGACCTGCCACAACCCGGTCAGTCCCGGCTTGACGAACAGCCGCCGGCGGGCGCCGTCCTCTCCGTACCGCGCCACCTCGCATTCCAGCGGGGGACGGGGGCCGACCAGCGACATGTCGCCCGTGACCACGTTGAACAGCTGCGGCAGTTCATCGAGCGAATACCGGCGGATGAAGCGGCCGACCCGCGTGACACGGGGGTCCTCCCGCATCTTGAACAGGATCCCGTTGCCGTCGCTGCAGTCGGTCAGGTCGGCGAGACGATCCTCCGCATCGACCACCATGCTGCGGAATTTGAACATCGTGAACGTCCGCCCGTCCCTGCCGACCCGGGTCTGCCGGAAGAGCACGGGACCCGGGCTCGTGACCCGGATGGCGAGGGCAATGGCCAGCAGCAACGGCGCCAGGAGCACCACGATCATCAAGGCGGCGACGCGGTCGAAGATGTTCTTCACCAACCACGCCGGGCCGGCATAGCGCGGGGCACTGAGCTGAAGCAACGGCAGCCCGGCGAGCGGTGCCATGTGCAGGCGCGGCCCCACCAGGTCCATCAGAACCGGAGCCATGAGGAGATCGGCGCCCGTGTGCTCCAGATCCCAGCTGAGTCTGCGGGTCTTCGAGTGCGTCCAACCGCTCGACGGCAACAGCGCCACCGCCTGGAACCCGTGCAACTGGGTGATTCCGACGACGTCGTCCTCGGTCCCCAGCACCGGCACATCGTCGACGGCGAGGGGCAGCACCACTCCTGACGTCCTGGCGGGCAGGCAGATCCCGTCCACCTGCCACCCCGCATCGCGGAACTCCCCCGCCCGGGCCAGCAGCTCGTGCACCTCGATCGCGTCACCCGCAACGAGCACCGACCGCACGAGGCGTCCCCGGCGCCGGCGCATGCGGACGAATCGCCGCAACAGCAGGCGGGCACCCAGCGTTGCAGCGCCGGCCAGGGGCAAGGCGCCGAAGATCCAGGACTGACCGCTTGCCGTTCCCCACGCGTATCCGGCCCCGGCCAGGACCGCGACCGCAAGGACGTAGGCCCGGCCGACACGCCGGAACTCCTCGACTCCCGCCCCGAGAACCCGGGCATCCCATGCCTTTTGCACCGCCAGGGCGAGCACGGCAGCGAACGGTACCACCGCCACGAGCACGAGCGCCTTACCACCGGCCACCTCCCCCCGGTGGTAGCCGAAGGTGATGGCCAGGTCCGCAATCAGCACGCACAGGAGGTCGATGCAGAAGACAAGAATCGCATAGCGCCGTTCCCAGGCCGGCCGCGGCACGGCTTCCGGAGCACACAGCCCGGGCAGGCTCCGGACCACTCCTGTTCGGTCCCCGCCCGTCCGCTCCACGGACGAGCCTTCTGGGGCGTTAACCGCCCCGGCGAAAGTTCTCGCCGTTTCCCGGTTCTGCATCAGGGCCCGCCCCATTTCGGAGTCGCACGACTCTCGGACCCTTAAAACATACTCGGAGATTGTTTAACCGGCAATAACGGACTGGTGGTTCATTCGGGGAGCGAAGCTGGGAGTCTCCACGGTAGTTCGATCCTGCCGTGACGCAGCATCTCGACGATTTGCTCGGGCGGCTGGGGCCGGCTGAGGAGGAATCCTTGTGCGCGTCGACAGCCGAGTTCCAGCAGCTTCATCGCTGCCGCCACGGACTCGAGCCCTTCGGCCACGACATCCAGCCCGAACGCGGAGGCCAGCCCCATGATCGATTCGACGATGACGCGGTCGCTCTCGCTGCGCTGCAGATTGAGCACGAACGCCTTGTCGATCTTGAGGGTATGGACCGGCAGAGACTTCAGGTGGGCGAGTGAGCTGTAGCCGGTGCCGAAGTCGTCGATCGCGCAGCACACGCCCAGGCGCTCGAGCCGGCGCAGTGTCTTGCGGGAGCGCTCCAGATCGCTGACGACCACGTATTCGGTGATCTCCAGGCACAGGCACGAGCTGCCGAGGCCGAACTCCTCCAGCGTACTTTCCACCGTCTCCACGAAATCCAGGCTCACCAGCTGCACGGGCGAGACGTTCACGCTCATCTGCAGGTTCAACCCCGGGATCCGGCGCCGCCACTCGGCCAGCTGCCCGCACGCCGTCCGCAGCACCCAGCGCCCTAGTTCGCCCGCAAGGTTCGTCGACTCGGCCACCTCGATGAACTCGGCCGGCTGCAGCTTGCCCAGCACCGGGTGATTCCACCGCACCAGGGCCTCGACACCGAGAATGCTGCCGTCACGCAGATCGAACTCGGGTTGGTACTCGAGGGTGAGGTGCTCGTCGTCGATCGACGTCCGCAGGCTCAGCTCGATGAGGTTGCGGCGTTCGCTCGCACCCCGCATGTCGTCGGTGTACGCGACGACGCTGTTGCCGCCCTTGCTCTTGGCCATCAGCATCGCCTCGTCGACGCGCCCCAGCAACGCCACCGGAGTGATCCGTCCGGGCTCGCCTACGGCAACGCCGAGGCTGCCGCCGCGACCGACGACCTGGCTGCCCAACTGCACCGACATCCCGACCGCCCACCGCAGTGCCTCGGCGCGTTCCCGGGCCACCTCCAGCGACACCGCCCCGTCGAGCACGATGACGAACTCGTCACCGCCGAGGCGCGCCACCATGTCCTTCGGATCGCACACCCGCGACAGCCGCTGCGCGGTGCGGCACAGGAACACGTCGACGGCGGCGTGACCGAGGAAATCGTTGAGCGGCTTGAGGCGGTCCAGATCGAGGAACAGGACGGCGACCGGTCCCGGCTGCCCCCGCTTCAACCGCTCCTCGAGGTGTTCGAGGAGGGCCCGCCGGCTCGCCAGGCCGGTGAGGTCGTCGTGATAGGCGGCGTCGCGCAGGTCCTGTTCCGCGCGGACCCGGGCCTGCACCTGGGCCAGCAACGCCGCGATCATCATCAAGGTGTTGATCTCGTCCTCGCTCCAGTCGCGATCACCGGCCTTGATGAAACCCAGGGTGCCGGTGGTGACGCTGCCGGAGATCAGCGGCACCGCCGCGACCGAGACCTCCGGCACGCCCGAACCCGCGCGCACCCGGTTCGCGTATTCGGCACCCGACTGCGCCGGACGGCTGACCGCCGGTTCCTTCATGGTCTCGGTCATGGCGAAGATCGGGTCGGCGTCGCGGAAGTGCACCACTCCCAGGGGATCCGGGCTCGGCACGAACTCCCGCGGCGGCCACTCGGCAACGAGCACCGTCGCGTGGATGTCGTGGTCGTTGTAGCGAAGGAAGCAGGTGTCGACCTCGAAGTGCTCGACAAGGTCCTGGAGCACCCTTTCGATCACCGAGTGATGAGACGCGGCGTCCGCCGGCATGAGGCGGGAAGCGACCCGGGTGACAATGTTCTCGAAGCTCTTCTCCGCCATCCCAAACCCCTTGTGAGCAGCACATCCGACGCGATCGTGACCGCATCAGGGATGTCTTCGAACCCTATCCGAGCGGCGCGCACTGCGAACCCGTTCCGGCCGCGCCCGCGCCACCCGGAGCAGGAGGGCGAAGCGTTGTCCGATCGGTCTGTCGAACACGTCGTCGAACGTCGACTGCAACTTTCCGAGAGCGCCGAACCGGACCTCCGAGAGCCGTGTGAGGTCGGTGTCGTCCTCGGCGTAGAGGAACACCGGTGACGCCGGCTGGACCGCCAGGCCCATGCCGTGGGCGCATATCCACACGCTCTCGGCCGCCATTCCCGCTCGGACGTAGTCGACCGGCCGCGGTCCTGCCGCGAAGACCGCTACGAGTGCCGAACTGCTCCGCACCCGCGTTCCGGTCAGACGCCCCAGGCCGTGCCCGAGGTCCCACTCCCCGAGTTGATCGAGCACATCGTTTCGCACCGTCAGGTCGAGCATCGTGCGCTCCGCGTCGTCCATCCCGAGTGCGCCGACGTCGATGCCGCTGTCCATGTCCGCGGAGTGCGGCCACCGCAGTTCCGCGAGCATCTCCCGGCGCAGGACCGGAGTCAGATAGCGGATCCTGTCCGATTCTGCAAGCAACTCCGCGGTCTCGGCCAGGCGATCGGCGTCCGTGACGACCCGGATCCGGCCACCCTCCCGCTCGGCGGCCTCGTACAGGGCAGCCGTCTCGGCATCGGACAGTGGCGATCCGTCACCGGGTTGCCGATTGGTGCCGCGCGTGAGCATGGACTCGTACTGGGCGGCCAGCACCGGGTCGGTGTCGTCGGAGAACCGCATCGTCGCGATCACCTCGCGCGGCGGCTCGCCGCCGCCCCGCGCGAGCACTCGGACCGGACCGAGTATCCGGTGTGCCGCCGCGGCGATGCGCGCGTTCTGCAGGGCTGCGCCGAGCGCCACGTAGCTGCCCCGAGAGTGGATGTCGATCCCGGTCGGCACGAAGTCGTCCGCGATGTCGATCTCCAGCATCCCGCCGCCGGCCGTGATGGACCAGGGTTGGCTGTTACCTCCTGAGGGGGCTCTGTTCGCGGCATGCAGTACCCGGTCGATCGGATCGTCCGATTCCGCGGGCAGGGGGGCTTCTGCGACGGCCCGGTTCCCCGGGTCCGCAGGTGCGGTCAGGGCGTCGAGGCAGGCCTCGACGTCCACGCGGCCTCGTCCCGAGTTCAGCGGCTGCCCGAGGCCCAGCCGGCGCACGACCGCGGCGACCGTCGCGCCACCGAGCATCACCTCGCTCCCCAGTTGAGGCCAGGTGACCAGCGTCCGCTCCACCTCCAGGAGGGAGGCGGCCATCCGCGTCGAGATCCGCTCCGGGCCCAGCAGGCGCAGAGCGTACGGAATCTTCTCCCGACCCGACAGGGCGGCGAGCCTCCGCGGGTCGATCTCTCCCAGCAATCCGTGGAACGGCGGTCCCGGCCGCAGATCGAAGCGCTCGACGTCGATCAACCCCCGGTCACTCGTCTCCATCACCACCGGTACGGCTCGCCGGGCCGCCTCCGCGCGCAACACGACCTTGACGTCCAGCGAGTCGCACTCGTCCACGACGACGTCGAGTCCGTCCAGGAACTCGCTCATCGTTTCCGGTCCGACCCCGTCGGGCCACACCGACAGGGAGAGGTACGGATCCAGCTCCGAGAGTCGTCGCGCGGCCACGACCGCCTTGTTCGTGCCCAGATCGACGAGGGAGGCCGGCACCCGGTTGAGATTCGACAGCTCGATCGGGTCGAAGTCGGCGAGTCGCAGCTCCCCGCACACCCCGTCGAGCACCAGCGCCTGCGCGACCGAGAAGCCGACGCTCAATCCGACGATCCCCACCGTCACCCCGCGCAGCCGGTCCTGCTCGGCCGATGTCACCTTGTTCCGGTTACGGTCCAGCCGCAGCCGCCGGAACGAGTGCGGGCCGAGCACGCGGACGACGGTCCGGCGCCAGGGGTAGTGGACCCACCGTGCCGGTTCGTCGAGCAGTTCGGTCCCCGGCGGCGGGAGCACTTCGCGCAGTCCTCTCACCTGATCGGCGAGACGGTCGACGACCACGAGGCCGGGTTCGGAACGAACGCGCCGGAGTTGCTCCATATCCTCCGGTCGGTCCTCCGCAAACACGGAAGCCGTCCATCCGGCCTCGCCCTCGGCCGTCACGCCGGCTCCCCGTCGAACGGAAAACCACCCACTTCTCGTCGGAGTTCGTCGCCGAGCGGATCGACGCGCAGACGGTCCCACCACATGAGCCGGGTCCGATAGCGGGCGTCCGGGTACGGGGTGGCCGGCATGCTCTCGTCCACCACTCCCCCGCAGGTCTTCCACAGATCCAGAAGGTTGTCGGCGGCCGTGGCCATCATGTACCGGGATTGGAGCAGGTCCATGAACTTCGCGCCCATCCGGGCGATCGCAAGGGTGAGCTCTCGACGCTGGGGCACATCCTCGGACACCCATGCGGCCTTCGCCTCGATCAGACCGAACGGGATTCGGCTCTCGATCATGCTGCGGAGGTGATCGACGTGCTCGGGAGCACTCCACTCGGTCACGGCATGGGACTCGTCCGCACTGCGAAAAGGCCCCTGAGCTCGTACCCCACCCACGACGACCCCTCTTCGATCGAGCCCCGCGCAGAACATCGCCGTGTTCTCCCCGCTTCGCACATTCTCGTACTCGAGTGCGGACTCGACGCCGAATCTGCGATAGGCACCCAACGCGCGGGCGAGATATTCGTTCCACAGATCCGGCGCCGCACTCGGTACGGCAGCGACGAACGAATACCCGGAGGCGGGATCCCTGTAGGTCGAGACGCGCTCGCGCACCGAGTCCGATGCGACCCGCACTGCTCGATCCACTGTCGGCCTCCGACCTTGCGGATGACCCCGATCGGAGTCACCCGGCGGACCACATCAGGCCCTCTCGCTCACCGCCGTCGTGATCGTCGACCTGGGACGGCACGGGTCATACATGTGGCTGTATGGGTCGAGTATGCAGTATGCGGGGTGTTCCCCACGGTCTTCAAGCCAAAGAAATGTAAAGTTCCGTTACTCCCGACGGCCCGATGACAGCCACCTCCTCCCGGTACGCCCGTTCGATCCGTCCCTCCTTCTCGGCGATCTCGACCTGGTGCCACACGTCCTCGACGGGATCGGAGTGATCGCCGCCCGGAACGAAGCGGGCGAAGTATCCGGTCGGAACCCGCACCAGCGAGTCCCCGACCGTCAGGTCGGACAGGCCGGCGCAGCGACGGCCGACCACCGCGTTCCATCCGACCTCGGGGTGGCAGATGTAGACCACGATCACCTCGCCGATGCCGCGCGCGCGGATGCGATCCTCCGTGAAGGTCAGCAGTTCGGACCGCTGCCCGGTCGACCCCGGCTCGAGTCCCGGCAGAACGAGCCCCCCCACATAGTGGTCGTGCAGCTTGGTGAGTTCGAAACTCATTGCGCACCAGCCTTTTCCGTGGTACGGATCGCCACGTACATGTCGATGCGGTACGCGTGGGGATAGAACTCGAAGTCGCCGGTGAACGACCGGACGATCTCACCGGCCTCCTCGGCCGCACGGATCTGGTTCCACAGATCGATGAAGACGCCGGGGAAAGTACCGGTCGAGGAGAACTTCGCGTAGGTCCCGGCCGGCAGGCAGGCCACCAGGTGACCTTCGGTCACCTGGTCCAGCGACTCACACTGATACCCGACCGTCTGGGTGTAGTAGGAGTCGATGTCCACCGCGTGATCGGTGTAAGCGGAGGCCAGGGGCCCGCCGAGCTCCTGCTTGAGCACCGCCGACCACGCCCGTTCGAGCGCCCGGTCGCGAACCTTGCCGAGGGCCCGGCGCGGACTGCGCACGGGCAGGCCGGCGACGAGCGTCTGTTCGCGCTGAACAATCTGAAACGACATCGGGCGACCTCCCCAGGATCTCACCGTACGCCTCGACACCCCGGCGTGCCCGACCCACGAGTGAGGGTGTGAGTGGTTCCGAGTCTAGGGGTGTCTACCAATTGGCGCCAAACAGCGGGCAAAACAATCTCACAGATTGTTTCGGGGTTCCATTCATCCCTTCAGTATGATTATCTAATCGAGTCGGACCTGATGTTGCGAATATCTCGTCGGCACGGTTCCTACCGACTGCCCGAGGGGTGCCATCGATGAAGTGCCGCCTGTGCGAATCGGAACGACTCCTCAGCGTGCTCGATCTCGGCGCCACGCCACCGTGCGAGCGCTTCCTGGCCGCGGACGAGCTCGACCTGCCCGAAACTACCTACCCCCTGCACCTGAGGCTGTGTGAGGACTGCCTGCTGCTGCAGATCCCGGCGCTCATCACGCCCGAGGACACGTTCACCGAGTACGCCTACTACTCGTCGTTCTCCGACTCCTGGGTCGACCACGCGCGGCAGTTCGTCGAGAACGCCATCCGCGACCTGGGTCTCGGCCCGCACTCGTCGATCGTGGAGGTCGCCAGCAACGACGGTTATCTGCTGCGGCATGCGGTCGCGGCCGGCATCCCGTGCCTGGGCATCGAACCGTCGGTGAACGTCGGTTCCGCGGCCCGCGCGACCGGAGTCCCCACCGTCACCGCCTTCCTCGACGAGAGCCTCGCCGAGGACATCCGCCAGGAATACGGGCCCGCGAACCTGGTCGTGGCGAACAACGTCTACGCCCACATCCCGGACCTGCTCGGGTTCACCCGATCGTTGCGCACCCTCGTCGCCGACGACGGCTGGATCTCCATCGAGGTGCACCACGCACTGAACCTCGTGCGCGAAGCGCAGTTCGACACCGTCTATCACGAGCACTTCCAGTACTACACGGTGCTGTCCGCGATGCGGGCCCTCGCCACCGGCGGTCTGTCGGTCGTCGACGTGGAACTGCTCGGCACACACGGCGGATCGATCCGGCTCTGGGCCCGGCCCGACGAGGTCGCAGATCCCCCTGGAGCACGGGTGGAAGCCGTGCTCGAGCAGGAACGCCGGGCGGGTCTGCACACGACGGCGGGTTACCGCGAACTCGAAGCCCGCGCCCGCTCCGTCCGCCAAACCCTCCTGCGCTTCCTCCTCGACTGCCACGACCAGGGCCTGTCCGTCGTCGGTTACGGCGCGCCGGGCAAGGGCAACACCCTGCTCAACTACTGCGGCATCCGACCGGACCTCATGGCGTACACCGTCGACCGGAATCCGTACAAGCACGGGCGTTACACGCCCGGCGCCCGGATCCCGATCCTGCCGCCGGAACAGATCGAGAAGGACCGGCCCGACGTGGTCGTCGCCCTGCCGTGGAACCTGGCGGCGGAACTGACGACCCAACTGCAGTACATCTCCGCCTGGGGCGGCCGGCTCGTCGTCCCGCTGCCCACTCTGCACACCACCATCGGCCCCGCCGACTTCGTCAGGAGGATCACGGTATGAAAGTCGTTCTGTTCTGTGGCGGCTACGGCATGCGGATGCGCAACGACCGCACCGACGAAATCCCCAAGCCCATGCAGATGGTGGGCCCCCGGCCGCTGCTGTGGCACATCATGAAGTACTACGCGCACTTCGGCCACACCGAGTTCATCCTGTGTCTGGGCTACGGGGGAACCAAGATCAAAGAGTTCTTCCTCGACTACCACGAGGAGGCATCCAACGACTTCGTCATGCACCGCAACCGGGTCGAACTGCTCCACACGGATATCAGCGACTGGTCGATCACCTTCGTCGACACCGGCCTCGAATCCTCGATCGGCGAGCGGCTTCGACGCGTGCGGGACTATCTCGGAGGCGACCAGTACTTCCTGGCCAACTACGCGGACGTGCTCACCGACGCGCCACTCGATCGGATGATCGAGCGGTACCACGAATCCGGCGCGACCGCCGCGCTGCTGGTCGTACCCCCACAGTCCTCGTTCCACTGTGTCGATCTGGCCGAGAACGGCGAGATCAAGGACATCGTGCCTGTCAGCCACTTCCCCATCTGGGAGAACGGCGGCTACTTCGTACTGAATCGGGAGATCTTCGAGCTGTTGCCGCCAGGGGGTGACCTCGTCAGCGACGTGTGCGGCACCCTTGCGGGCCGCGGCCGGCTGTTCGGATATCGGCACGACGGCTTCTGGAAGCCGGCGGATACGTTCAAGGAACGTGCGGAGCTCGACGACAACTACGCGCGAGGCATCCGCCCGTGGATGCTGTGGGAAACGACCGCCGTGGCGGGGCAATCATGATCGAGCTCTGCGCCGGCGACGTCCGAGAGATCGCAGTGCTCGGTGCGCACTGCGACGATATCGCCATCGGTGTCGGCGGCACATTGCTGACGCTGTCGGCTCGGGTCTCGTCCCCGCTGCGCGTGCATGCGTTCGTACTTTCCGGTGAGGACTCACGGCGCGAGATCGAGGAGCGGCACGCTCTGGCGGCGCTGTGTCCCGGTGCCGAGGTCGAGGTGAGGGTCCTCGACGTTCCCGACGGCCACGCCCCTGGATACTGGGAGCCCATCAAGAACGCACTCGAATCATTCCGGCACACTTGCGAACCCGACGTGGTGTTCGCGCCGCATCGCGACGACGCGCATCAGGATCATCGAATACTGGCCGAGCTGGTGCCCACCGTTTTCCGTGACCACCTGGTCCTGGGGTACGAGATCCTCAAATGGGAAACGGATACGCCACGACCGACGATCTACCATCCGCTGACCCGCAGGATTGCCGAGGAGAAGGCACGGATCCTGCTCAAGCACTACCCGTCCCAGACCGACCACGACTGGTTCGACGAACAGGCATTCCTGGGCCTTTCCCGTCTCCGCGGCGTGCAGTGCCGACGACCGCACGCCGAGGCGTTCGTCGTGGAGAAGGCCACCGTCCACTTCGGAAAGGCATGACATGCGTGTCCTCGTCACCGGTCATCAGGGATACCTCGGGTCGATCATGGTGCCGGTCCTCTGCTCGTACGGTCACGAGGTGATCGGTCTGGATTCCGGCCTCTTCGCCGACTGCATTCTCGGGCCCGCTCCGCAGGATCCTCCCGCGATCCGCCTCGATCTACGGGACATCACCGCATCGCACCTGACGGGATTCGACGCCGTGATCCACCTCGCGGCCCTGTCCAACGATCCCCTCGGCGCGCTGGAACCGAGAATCACCTACGAGATCAATCACCAGGCCTCCGTGCGGCTCGCTCGATGCGCGAAGGCAGCTGGTGTGCGTCGCTTCCTCTACGCATCCACGTGCTCTGTCTACGGCGCCGCCGGGGAAGAAGCCGTCGACGAGAGTGCACCGCTGCGCCCACTCACGCCGTACGCGGAGAGCAAGGTGCGCGTCGAGGACGACGTGGCTGCGATCGCCGACCCCGACTTCTCTCCGGTGTTTCTCCGCAACGCCACCGCATTCGGGTTCTCCCCCCGACTGCGAGCGGACATTGTTCTGAACAACCTGGTGGGGTATGCCGTTCTCACCGGTGAGGTGCGTGTGCTGTCGGACGGAACCCCTTGGCGACCGTTGGTGCACGCTCGGGACATCGCGGAAGCGTTCGCGCGCTGCCTCGTGGCGCCGGTGGACGCCGTCCACTGCAACGCATTCAATATCGGCACCGAAACCAACAACCTGACGGTCGCCGACATCGCCGGTGCCGTGGTGGACGTTGTCCCCGGCTCCGAGCTCGTGATCACCGGGGAGAGCGGCCCCGACCCTCGCTCGTACCGGGTCGACTTCTCTGCTGCTCGGGATCGGCTCGGCTACGAGGCGAAATGGACAGTTCCCGAAGGCGCCGCGGAACTGTACGAGAAGTACACCGCCTTCGGCTTGAAAGTGGAGGACTTCCACGAGCGGTTCACCCGGCTCTCACACCTGAAGGAGCTACGAGGAACAGGAATCCTCGACGAATCGATGCGGTTTGTCAATGCAAACGCGTGAGCAAATCCCGCCAGCTTCCGGCCTTCGCGTCCCTCGCGGACACGGCCGTTACCGGCAGCGGCCAGTCGATCCCGAGATCCGCGTCGTCGTAGGCGACGCCGATGTCCTCCGCCGGGTCGTGCGGCCGATCGATCCGGTAGCAGACGTCCGCCGTCGCGGTCAGTGCCTGGAACCCGTGCAGGAATCCCGGCGGAACGTAGAGGTGGCGAAACTCTTCGTCGTCGAGCCGGAACACCTGGCGTCGTCCGAACGTCGGCGAGTCGGGCCGGATGTCGACCAGGACGTCGTGCACCGCGCCGTTCGCACAGCGCACGAGTTTGGCTTCGCCACGGCCGGACCTACCGTGCATTCCCCGGACGACGCCGCAGACCGACCGGGATTGGGAGTCCTGCACGAACGCCGCGGCAGTTCCCGGCCTGCCGAGGTGGTCATCGAACGTCTCCGCGTCGAACGTGCGCGTGAACAGCCCACGTTCGTCGCGGAAGGGCTGCGGAATCAGCACGATCACGTCGGCCAACTCGGCTTCCTCGATGCGCACGAGGAAATGTTCCCATGAGTGTGTGCCGAGCGTGCGGAATGCCCGATCTGGATCGAGTACTCGATCTCGGAAGGGTGCCGGCCGCCGATCACTTTCCCCCGGCCGACGAGGCCATCAGCGACGACGAGGTCTCGCATCCCCTTGCCATGGATCTGTGTGCGACGTGCGGCCTCGCGCAACTCGCCGAGGACGACACGATCATCGAGGAGCCACGCGGCGTCGAACCGCAGGCCCTGAGAGAACAGGCCGTTTGTGCGGTACGGTGCGTCGCTCGATCCGAGCGGTTACGGGGCTCGACAGTACGGGAGTTCGGCAGTCCCCACGGAGGGACGTGGCTTCCGCTGCTCGTCGAGCGTGGCTTCACCGTAGCCGACGGTACCTGCGACGTCGTGCTCGACTGTTTCGGCCTGATGCACGAACCGGACCAGTTGAAGGCCATGGTCGAGCGAGCGACTGCCACAACGCCGGACGGGGTGCTGCTGGTCCAGTTCCATTCCCTGGCCACCATCGTCTGCCGCGGCCAGTGGAACGCGCTTCGCCATGGCCACTTCGCGTACTACTCGATGACAGCGCTGACCCACCTCCTCGATGACGTCGGCATGGGTCCGGTCGCTGCCTGGACGTTCGACCTCTACGGCGGGACGGTGCTTGTCGCGGCCATGCACGGGCAGGTCGAACCGGACGAATCGGTGCGGAGGGTCTTCGCCGACGAAACCGGCATGACCGATCCACACACCGTAGGTTCACTGCAACGTGCTGCCGACGACCATGTGCGCTCACTGCGCACCTGGCTCGAGGACGAATACCGGTCCGGCAAAAGCGTGTACGCATACGGCGCGGCGTCCCGTGCGGTGGCGTTGTTCAGCCTCGCGGCCGTCGACCGGAGGCTGGTGGCCGCCGTGGCCGACGCCTCACCGGCCAAACAGGGGCGCCGAATGCCCGGCACCGACGTGCCGATCATCTCGCCGGAGGAACTCGTTGCAGCTGAGCCGGATCGGGTGCTGCTGACACTTCCGGATCTGCTACCGGAAGTCGCTCGGAGGTACCCTGCACTGGCCGGACGATGGAAGGTCGACGGTTCATGAGCTCGATCGGACAAGCCCCTCCCCCGATGCGCATGATCGCGCCCATGCCTCGGCTCCAGGCCGACGGCGCCAGATGGATCGCCGACGTGCGCCGGCTCGAATGCCTGGGGTTCGACACGGTAGCCGTCTCCCAGCACGTCAGCCACGGCTGGCAACTTGCTCCACTGGTCGCTATGGCATACGCCGCGGCCGGCACCACCCGGCTACGGGTCCTGTCCCTCGTGTTGCCGAACGATCTTCACCACCCGGCGTTGCTCGCCAAAGACATCTCGACGATCGACGTGCTCTCAGGCGGACGAGTCGAAGTCGGGATCGGAGCCGGCTGGCAGCCGGACGACTACGCGGCCCTCGGCCTCCGATTCGACACCACCGGCCGGCGGATCGCGAGGCTGGACGAAGCATTGACGGTGTTGCGGCGCTACTTCACGGCCGAGTTCGTCGACTTCGAGGGAGAACACTATCGAATCGGCCACATGGAAGCCCTTCCACGGTGCGTACAGCAACCGAGTCCTCCGATTCTCGTCGGCGCCGGCGGGCCCCGGATGCTCGACCTGGCCGGACGTGCCGCCGACATCGTCGGGATACACCCGAGCATGCGCGCCGACACGATCGACGAAGCGGCGATCGCCGACCTCACGCCCGATCGCATCGAGGCCAAGATCCGGAGAGTCCGGGCCGCCGCCGACGCCGCGGGACGGCCCTGCCCCGTCCTCCAATTCAACTGCTACTACGTCCGCGTGACGGACGCGCCGCGCGATTCCGTGCCACGTTCATCGTGGTCGGGGCACATCGAGGCGGCCGGCGACACGTTGAAGGGGTCGCCGGCGATACTTGTCGGCACAGCGGCGGAATGTGCTGCGCAACTGCTCGAGTGGCGAGACCGATACGGAATCACATACTGGCACTTGGGTCAGGACGTCGACAGCGCTGCTCGGATCATCGAAGAACTGGCTGTACAGTCCGTTTCGGTCCGGACGGCTGCGCCGTGAGTACATCGGCTGCACCCGGCACTCCGCTACGCCGGGGCCTTCGGCGATTCGCCACGCGCCGAGGGCTCCCGCTGCGATCCCGGGCACGGGCCCCCCATGGCTGACAGCGGTCTGTCCTCGGGAATCCGCTGGAGCGGCATTTCCGTGATCGGTAGGGAAGTGTCCCGAGCCGGGTTCACGATCGTGCTTGCCCGGTTGATCGGTCCCGAAGCATTCGGCATCGTCGCGCAGGCATTGGTCTATATCGGCATCGTCGCGCTTCTACTGGACCAGGGCTTCTCCAGCGCACTGATCCAGCGCGAACGCATCGAACCCGACATGCCCGGTGCGGTCGTTACGGTCAATCTGGCCGTCGGGGGGGCGCTGACCGTCTTGACCTGCGCCGTCGCCCCGACATGGGCCTCCTTCATGCACTCCCCCGACCTCACCCTCGTACTCGTTGTGCTTTCGCCCAGCTTGCTCATCCGAGCCGCCTCGATCACGCCGCGGGCGCTGCTCCAGCGCGATATGCGGTTCCGCGAGATCGGCCTCGCCGACATCACCGCCGCAATGGTCGGCGGGTTGGCCGGATTGGGTGTCGCGCTGGCAGGGGGAAGTTACTGGGGACTGGTGGCACAGATTGTCACCACCGACTCGGTGCTGCTGCTGATGCTGCTGGCATCGGGAGCCGGACGGTCGCCGAATCTGCGTCTGAGGCACCTGCGCGAAATCGCCGCCTTTTCCTGGCGAGCGTTCACTGCCGGACTCCTGATCAACTCGGTGTCCCGGAATATCGACAACCTGTTGGTAGGACGGTTTCAGGGTCCTCAAGCCCTAGCCTTCTACGGCTTGGCGTATCGGCTGCTGCTCTTGCCGGTTCAGCTGGCATGCACCACCGTCGGCGCGGTGTTGTTTCCCGCGTTCGCCCGACTGGCGCACGACCTCGATGCACTCCGTAGGGAACTGGCGCGTGCAACGCGCGCCAATGCCGTCCTCGCGCTGCCCGTCATGGCCACGGCCGCCGTAGCAGCGCCCCAATTCATGGCCCTACTGTTCGGCTCCCAATGGGAGCCTGCAATCCCCATCATCCAGGTACTCGCCATGGCAGGCGCCATACAGGCGATCTACCAGCCGTCGACAGCTCCCCTGATGCTCGGGCTCGGGCACGCAGGGCTCAACCTGCGCTATGCGTGGCTCACCACCGTCGTATCCACCACAGGCATCGTCGCCGGCCTGTCGTTCGGCCCGTTCGGCGTGGCGGTCGGCTACAGCCTTGCGACCGGACTGCTCGTCCCCGTCGAGTGGCTCATCCGGCGGCGACTCCTCGGTGTAACCCTGCGCAGCCAGGTCGCCCTGCTGCTGCCGGGTCTCCACGTGGCCATCTGGGCGGCGGCGGCCTACCTTCTGGTTGCCGTCATCGTGCCGGATCGCACTGTGGTCGTGCTCGTACTCGGATTGCCGGGAGCGGCCGTTGCGGGTGCAACCGTTCTGCGACTCGCGCATCCAACACTCTTCGCCGAACTTCGGCACATGGCCGACCGGGTACTCGGCCGCGGGGGCGGTCCGCCCGTTTCCTGCGAGGGTCGCACCGACGTCGCGAACTAATCGACAGCGGCCTCGACCACGGGCTGCATCCGACGCTCCCACGAAACCGCGTCGATGAACTGCTGTCGCCGGCCTTCCGGTGCGCTCCCCATGTCGAGGACCCGCTTCACGCCACTCGCCCATTCCTCACGCCGGCAGATACACACCCGCTCGTCGTCGACTCCGTGGATGGGGGGCAGATCAACCGACAGCACGGGTAGCCCCGCAGCGAGATACTCGTACAGTTTGAGGGGCGACATCGCGCGGATACAGGCTTGATCGCGGTGCGGAATCAATCCGACGTCGCAGGCTTGCACCAACGCTGCGAGTTCATGCTGCCCGACTGGGTCGAACACATGCACGCGGTCGAGCGAACGCAGCCACTCGACAGTCCGCGCATCTCCTGGATAGCCGATCATGACCAGCGAACCCACCATGCTCGCCGTGGTCTCGACCAGGTCCGCTTCGAGACGGTCGTCGATCGTGCCGGTGTAGACGGCGCGAGGTCGCGGCAGCGCCGCGATTCGACCGGGTTCAGGATGCCGCGGACGCCACACGTCGGCAATCACCCCGTTGGGCACGACTGTGGTGCGCGGCGAAATACGCTCTGCGAGTTCCTCGGACACTGCGAATATCGCGGCTCCGCGTTCCTCGATGCGCCGGTAGGCTTCGCGGTAGAGGTCCCACCATCGGACCACCCCCTCCCCTGTCGCCCAATCGTCCTGGCCGAAATACACGACTTTGCTGATCCACGGAGAATCACAGAATGCCGCCACGAACGGGTTGTAGGTGACCAGGGCCGCCGACCTCGGACGCGGTTTCCGTTCGCCGCGAGTCCGAGCCAGCGCGCGCCCGAGCACAGCTCCGTAGCGGCGATAGGACCGTTCCACACTGCCGAGATCGGTGGGATCGTCCGTCCGCAATCGGTGAGGCCGGACGCGTACCGCGTTTCGCCCGGCGACTGTGATGTCCTCGACGAGCCGGACCGGCCGACGGCGCGCCGCAGATACGACGTAGGAACGCCACGGATCGGCCACGATCAGTCTGCCGACCCGATCGTCGTGGGCAAGGGCAAGCAGCGTCTGGTCGGGCGGTCGGCAGAATTCACGACCGACTGCATCGTCGAACATCTCGTACGAGAACCCGAACACCACGTCAGGCCGGGGAGACGCCGAAGGGCTTCGCTCCATACCTCCAGATCCTAGGTCGATCGGTGCAGGGAAGGTCGCCGATCGGGATCCGCGATATCGAGGTCCTCGCGTGCCGATCAGGCCCGACCGTAAGGCAAGATTCCGTCCGTATCGATTTCGACGCCGACCGCACGATCCGACAGCGCTGTGTCCCATACACTGGCCGGTAGTCACGGCACCCTCGGCTCGAAACGGAGAATGCGTGGGTGAGGCTTCGAAACAACCGACCTTCCATCCGTATGGTGGTGGCCTCGATATGCATGCTGGTGATCGCAGCACTGGTCACCGGGTTGCCGGTCTACGTCCGGCCACAGACTGATTCGCTGCGCCCTGCCGACGCGATCTTCGTCCTCGGCGGGGAGGACTGGCGCCGCCACTCGCTCGGCATCGAACTCGGCATCGCAGGCTGGGCGCCGAAGGTGGTTCTCTCCCATCCGGACGGGCCGGGTGACAACTGGGCCTCGGAGAACTGCGGGAAGGCGTATCCCGGATTCGACGTGGACTGTTTCCTCCCCGATCCATCGACGACCCGAGGCGAAGCGCGCGAAGTGCGCCGCCGGGCCGACCAGTACGGTTGGAACCGGGTGATCGTCGTGACGTACACACCGCACATCTCCCGAGCTCGATTCGTCCTGCAGCGGTGCTTCGACGGCGAATTGATCATGGTGGCAAGCCCAGCGGAGCTCTCGCCTTGGGGATGGGCGTCCGAGTACGTATACCAGACCGCGGGCTATCTGAAGGCCGAACTGGAGCCGGGATGTTGAAAGGCGGACGATGCGAGGCAATCGTGCAGTACTGCTCCAGGGCGCACGCGTATGGGCGTTTCCGCTGTGGTGGATCTCCACCCGCTGGGATTCGACGGATGCGATTGCGGAGGACGTCGACTGGTGGAGTCGGTGTATCGGGGACGCGGACCTGGCATCACTCGACAGGTACTCGAGATTCGCCTATCTGGCCGGAGCGCTCACCGAGTTTCGTACGCTCGTGCACTACCGTCTCCGTTCCGCGCCGCCGGTTCTACGGATGCTGCTTCGCGCGCTGTACCGACCCGCCGCCACGCTGACTCTCGAAGCGGACCGAATCGGTCCTGGTCTCTTCATTCAGCACGGCGTCGGCACGATCGTCACAGCCGAATCCATCGGGCGTCATTGCTGGATCAACCAGCAGGTCACCATCGGTCACGACGCGCGGGGAAGGCCGACCCTCGGTGACGGGGTCCGCGTCGGAGCCGGCGCGATCGTGATCGGTCCGATCACCCTGCACGACGGGGCGACCGTCGGCGCAAACGCGACGGTGATCCGTGATGTGCCTGCAGGGACGACCGTAGTCGCCCCGTTGGCCACCGAACTCAGGGGCCGGCGAGTGACCGGCGACGAACCAGGCTAGGTACCCACAGAAGATCCGGGAGAACTTGCGCCAGGCAGATGCCCAGTACGGAAGCGCACACCACGCCCACTGCTCCGAACGGTCCCGCCAACGCGAACCCGAGGCCGAGACTGAGTGCGGCCATGACGACCGTCCACAGCGCTTGCCACCGCGCCTCGCCGGGACCGACCAGCAGCACGTTCGCCGGGAGATGTGCGGTTTGTGCGACCATCAGCACACCGAATCCGAGCGCGAGCAACGCAGACACGTCGATCTGACCGCCCGAAAGCACGGACGCGGCCCATGGGCCGAGCAGCGCGATTCCGATGGCCCCGATCGCTGCGCACAGGACGAGTACAGCCGTGAGCCGCCACCACATCCGGATCGTCTCCTCAGGGGCGGACCGTCTTTGCACGAACACCGGCCAATAGGCCAATCCCACCGTCGAGAGAACCGACCAGACCACGCCGTAGATCTGCGCCATCACGGCGTACTCGGACAGTTCCGTGGGCGTTGACAGATGCGCCAGGAGAACCCGTCCGGACTGGAGCCCTATGGGCAGGCCCACCCCGACGACGAACAGCCATCCGCTGCCCGCCAGCAGCCTGGTTCCGGTCGTCGGTGCGGACGTCCGTGCAAACGCCGACCACCCGAGCCCGCTCAGTCGCAAAGCGAAGACGGTACCGAGAACCTGTCCGCCGAGCAGACCACCGAGCGCCGATACTGCGTACCAGATCTCGTTCACCCCGGTCACGTACAGCACGAGGGTGATCACCAGCGCGACAGCCGGACAGCTCATCTGCACCAGCGTCGCCTCAGGGATCCGTCCGATCCCGATGAGGATCCGGAAACCGAGGCCGGCAGGAATCGTGAGCGCGAAGACACACACGGCAAGAGTGATCGCCCACCGGTCCGTGGGACCGCTGGACATGCCGACGAGCACGGTCCAGCCGTCGAATGCCATGACGACCAAGGCCCCGGACACGACCGCGGCAGCGACCACGAACAGAACGCGATAGGCACGTCGGATGACATCGGCCGCACTCGAATCCCCCTCGTGCTGACGGAGCGTCGCACTGGCGCTCAGCACCGTCGCGCCGATCCCGAAGTCGACGAACGGCACAAGAAGAGTGATCGTTGCGATCAAGGACACCAACCCGAAGACCGCCGCTCCCGTCTCGTGCGCGATGACGGCCGTGTTGGCGAGTCCCAGGACAGCAACCACCGGAGTACCGAGAATGCGGTACAGCGTGCCCCGGAACAATGCTCGACGCTCCTCCGGCGTGAGCTGATCGTGCGCCACTCCCATCAACGGACCGATGCGTGTGCTGTGCGCACAAGAATCCGCGCGGCGCCGAGAACTGCGTAGACGACCGCGAACGGACCTGGCCTGCCATGACGTACCGCCGACCACATCGAGCGCCGCACACCTGCCAGCGACCGCGCGGACACCGCCGCGCTCACCGGGCTCGTGCAGAGGTAATCACCACGAACGCGCGGCGATTCCTCACCGAGATACTGCAGCCCCCAGGCAATGTACTCATCGGCTCGGTCCAACGAGCTGTGGGACAGGGACGAATTCCCCACGTGGTAGGTACTCAACACGTCCGGATGGTGGACGAGGCAGACATCAGGGACGGCGCGTCGGACCCGGAGCAGCCAGCTCGCCTCCTCGTGCGGCGCGTCCGCGTCGGCATCCCACGGGACGGTACCCACGAGATCCACGGGGAAGCACAGTGTCGAGGTCTGCAAAGTCGCGCCACCGACCGTGAATCCGGTGAACCGGAACAGATACTCCGCGATGGACTGCTCCGAGCCGACAAGTCGCCGCGGCCAGACTCGCCGCCGGGTCCCCGGTCCGACGACCGACATACGCGACGATGCGATCCAGGCCTTTCCGAAAGCCGTCTCGTGCTCGACGGCCGCCAACTGTCGTTCGAGCTTGACCCGGCGCCACTCGTCGTCGTCGTCGAGCAGAGCGATCACGCTCCCGTGCGCGGCATCGATTCCCAGTTGCCGACATCTGGCGGGTCCGACCCGACCTTCGCTGCGCAGCACCACGATGCGGTCGTCCGGCGGCAGGGACACGGGCAGATCGGTGTCCGCGACCACGATGATCTCGGCGACCGGATACGTCTGCTCGAGAGCGGATTGCACAGCGCCGTACAGGGAAGGCCGGCCGAGCGTGGGGATCACGACGCTCACACTCGGTCTCATGACGAGTCCTGTACAGCAACCTTCGGCCGGCGGACGCGTACCGCGCAGAAGAAGAGGGTGATGCAGGCAAACTCCGGGATCATGTTGTACGTCCACGGCGCGTAGAGCAGGTCCCAGATGCCTTGCAGTGCGAGGGTCACCACGAGCGGACTCCAGCGGCCGAAATATGTGCTGTTCCAGACCACGCCGACGCAGGCGACGAGGAGCCACAGCGGCAGAAGCACCGCCAGAATGCCGCCCTCGACCCAGGAGCCCAGCAGGATCGAATGGGTTGCGGAGTAATCGCTCGGCGGCAGCCGCCAGTAGAGGTCGAACGGGAAAGTGGGATCGAATCCCATCCGGATTGCCAGGTGCTGGGCCCGGGCATACACGTCCGGAGTCAGCTGGAAGGCACTTCCCCAACCGAGGAACGGACGCTCGAGAATCGCTGTGATGTTCAGCGGGGGCTCGGTGCGGCCGGCCAGCAGCAACGGAAGATTCGTGGCGTCCTGCTCCAGCGTCTTCTGCTGCAGCGCGGCCCCGAACAGTCCCGCCCGCGCGGCGATCGGCATCACCTGCGCGAAGACCAACCCGAACACCGCGACTCCCAGGAACTGCCAGCCTCGTCCGATCCGGGAGCCCAGGACGTGCCGGGTGAAGACGATGGCGCCGGCGAGGAGACACACGAGGGCATGCGACCGGAAGTTCAGTCCCAGGCTCGCCAGTCCGAGCGCCACGAGCACCGTCGACTGCAACAGCGGCTGAATCCGCGCCGTCGTCATTCCGAAGAGGACGAGAATCGTCACCGCGTGAGCGATTCCGTACTTCCAAAGGTCAGGAATGCTCCCGGTTCGGGTCAGTTCGATTCCCTGGGTCAGGAAGAAGACCAGAGTGCCGGTGGCGATTCCGGCGAGGACTGTGGCGGTCGCGTCCACCACACGGGCCGTGAGCACGGTCAGGCCCACAAGGTAGAGCAGGAATGCAGGAAATGCGATTGCGTTGGGCCATAGCGCGGTGACCCCGTTCACCGCGCACGCCGCGACAAAGGAGAATGATCCCGCCACCGCGAGTACGGCCGGCAACAGGTCGATCCCTCGGTGCATCATGAGCAGGAAACCGGGTGCCAGCAGCAGACAGACCACCGACAACCCGGTGACGGTGAAGTTCGCCAATTGAACACCCGAGGTGGCGCCGACAGCGAACAGGGCCACTCGGGCCAGCACCTGACGGTGTGCACGCTGGCGTTCGGCCACGGTAGGGACGGATGCACACCCGAGATCTGTCACGAAATGCCCCTCGGTCGGAGCCGAACACGGCGTATCCTCTCGAAGTGTAGTGCGTTGTCCTGCGGAGGTGCGCGTGTCCGCTGCACAGTCCAAGCGATCGCTGCAATCCCTGCGTGGCCGCCCCTACGACAAGGGTCGCGGCTTCGCCGCCCAAGCCCTGTGGGTTGCGGTGTCGACGCTGATCTTCACCCAGGTATGGTGCCCGGCGCGCCTGCGGTGCACGATCCTGCGCTGCTTCGGGGCCCGCATCGGCACCGGGGTGCTGATCAAGCACCGCGTCAACGTCCAATGGCCGTGGAAGCTGGTGGTCGGGAACGATTCGTGGATCGGAACAGGTGCCGATCTCTACAACATCGACGAGATCGTGATCGGTTCGGATGTCTGCGTGTCGCAGTACACCTACCTCTGCACGGGGAGTCACGACAGGCGGTCGAAGACCTTCGAGTTCGACAACGGCCCGATCGTCATCGAGGACGGCGTCTGGCTCTGCGCCGGTTCCACCGTCTTGCGGGGCGTGACCATCGGCGCGAATTCGGTCGTGGGAGCGAGAGCACTGGTGACCGCCGACGTTCCCCCCGATTCACTTGTCCGGGCTCCGCGATCGATCGTCACACCGGGTTGATTCCGTGCGCATCCTGCAAGTGGTCACGCTGCTCGACTCGGACGGCGCGTACGGGGGACCCGCCCGGGTCGCGCTCAATCAGAGTATGGAGCTGATGCGCCGGGGCCACGAGGTGACGCTCGGCGCCGGCACCCGGGGGTTCCCGGTCGTACCGACCCGCTTGAACGACGTACCGGTCAAGCTGTTCACCGTCCGAACCGTGGTTCCCGGGACGGGGTTCGCCGGTGTCGGTGCGCCCGGATTGCAGCGATGGTTCCACCGCAACCGGGCTCGGTTCGACGTCGTCCACATCCATTTCGGCCGCGACCTCGTCGTGCTCCCGCTCGCGGTGAGCGCCCGGCGCCACGGGATCCTGTACGTGCTCCAGCCCCACGGCATGGTCACTCCGTCCGATCATCCGCTCGCCGGCCCGCTCGACGCACTGTGGACGAGGAAGGTGCTGCGCGACGCCGGAGCCGTGTTCCACCTCACGGCGCTGGAGAAGGACCAGCTCGCTGCCGTCGCACGGACGTCATTGCCCTTCGTGGAGCTCGGCAACGGCGTGCCGTACTACCCACCCGGCCGACCGGGCACGGAACCTCCCGAGGTGCTCTTCGTCGCTCGCATGCACCCACGCAAACGCCCGACGGCGTTCGTGGAAATGGCCGAAGTTCTGCTCTCTGCCGGGATGGACGCCCGGTTCACCCTGGTGGGACCGGACGAGGGCGAGGGCCCGGCGCTGCGCACCATGCTCGCAGCCGACGCAGATCCGCGGATTTCGTGGGAGGGAGCGCTCGACCCGGACGACGTGCCCCGGCGGATGGCGGCAGCGACCGTGTACGTGCTCCCCTCAGTGCGTGAGCCCTACCCGATGTCGGTGCTCGAAGCCATGTCCGTGGGTGTTCCCGTCGTGGTGACCCGGGACTGTGGGCTCGCCCCGACGATCGAACGAACAGGCAGCGGAATCGTCACGGAGCCGGCAGTGCCCGCTCTGGTCACCGCTGTCGAGTCGCTGCTTGCCGACCGGTCTCTCGCGCGTGCCATGGGAGAACGAGGACGCCGTGCTGTGCGCACCGACCTGGGGATGCACGCGGTCGGTGACCGACTGCTCGATACCTACACGGACGTGGCCGGGAGTGAACGATGAAGCGACTCACCATTGCTCCACGGACGCTCATGGCCGTCATCGCGGCCAACGTCTTGGTCAGTGCTCTCGTCGCCACTTCGGTCTTCGCAATGACACGCACCAGCGAGACACGCACCAGCGAGGCAGATGCGTCCCCACTCGCCATCGCGGTCGTGGGCGACGAATGGTCGGCCGGATTCCGCAACCGAACGGTGTGGCCGACGCTCATGGCCGAACGAACGGGATGGTCCGTCGCCAATTTCGCCCTGCCCGACTCCGGCTTCGTCGCCGACGGTCAGGGCGGCCACGCGTTCACCTATCAGGTCGACCGCGCGGATGCTGTCGATCCACGGGTCGTCCTGATCGTCGGGGGGCTCGGCGACACCGGGCTGCCGGACACGGAGGCGGTCGTGGTGGGCGCGATCGATGCGATCAACAAGATCGTCGTCGATGGCCGGCGCCCCCTCTTGGTCGGGCCCACGTGGTTCGAGACGCCGGTTCCGGCATCGGCCGTCCGGGTGTCCGACGCTCTCCGCAGCACAGCAGACGAGATGGGGGTGCCGTACCTGGACGCACTCGATCCCCCGTTGCTGACGAGGGATCAGATGTGGCCGGACCTGAGCGGACCGACGGACGCCGGACAATCGGCGCTCGCCGACATGATTGCGGCGTGGGTCCGCACGGAGGTCATCGGATGAACCGCACCCGGCTGTTGGGTACGGCCGCGATAGCGCCAGCCGTGGCGATCGCGGCCGGCGCGGTGTTCGTGTTCTATCGCAAACGGCGTGATCGACGAGATCGCCCTTCACCGCCGGCAGCCCCCCGAGGCCGGACCCGTGTGATTCGAGGTACGGATCCGGAACCTCGCCGCGCCGGTTTCCGGTATTCCCCGGGCCGGAGCCAGCGAGGCAAGCCCGCCGCATCCCGACGCGCTCGGTGGGATCTGGCCGCGATAGTGTCGGCCCTGGCGATCGCGATCGGCCTGGTGTTCGTCTCGGGACCGACCTACACCGCAGATGCACCGTCCACACGCCCGTCCCCAGAGATCACTCGTCTCAACGTTGCCGACGACAGTCGGCCTTCCGTACTGTTCGTCGGCGATTCGTACACCGCCGGGACCGGTCTTGCGGAAATGTCCTACGCCTGCACGACGGCGGTCCGGATGGGGTGGCTGTGCAACCTCGCGGCCGTGCCGGGAACGGGCTACATCAGCGGCGGGCCGGCCAACAGGTTCGTGGTCGACGAGTACATCGGTCGGTCGACGTCGTTCGCCGAACGCATCCCGCGCCTAGCGGCCGTCTATGCACCCGACGTCGTGGTGCTCGACGGCGGACGAAACGATCTCTTTCCGCCCACCGAGGACGTGTTCCAGGCAATGGTCGCGACCGTCGAAGACGTACGGCGCACGTGGCCCGCGGCCACGGTCGTCTTCGTCAGGCCCCGCCTCCTCGCCGACCCGACCGACGATCTGGGATTCGACGACGCATTCATCGCGCGCCTGGCGACAGAACCCGCCTTCGAGGGTGTCCTGTTCGTCGATCCCATCGCGCCGTTGAGCGGGACGGACACATCAGCGCTGCTGGCGGCGGATCGAAAGCACCCCAATCCCCTCGGTGTGCAAACCATCGGTGCGGCGCTGACCGATTCGCTCGAAGCTCTCGGACCGGGCGTCCGATCATGAACGACACGGTTTCCGAGTACGGTCGTGTACTGCGTGAGCGGTGGCGCTGGATCGTATGGGGAGTTCTGCTGACGTTGGCTGCAACGACGCTGTTCCTGGTGCTGCGTCCGCCGCTGTACCGGTGCGAGGCCGCCGTGTTCGTCCGCACGCCCGGTGATGTCAGCCGCGTACTCGACGGGGGCGACTCCTACGCGCAGGGCCGCGCTCGAACCTATGCCGCACTGGCGAACAGCCGCGACGTGGCAGCTCGGGTGATCGCCGATCTCGGTCTCGACCTCACGCCCGAGGCGCTGTCCGCGCGAGTGGAGGCGGTCAATCCACCGGGTACGGCACTCATCGAGTTCGAGTTCGGTGCTCGTTCGGCCGAAGAGTCCGAACAGATAGCGACCGTCTACCTCTCCGAACTCGCGGCCACAGTGCGCGCTCTGGAGTCGGTTCCCGGATCACTCGTCCCACGCGCCGAGTTGATCGTCGTCGATACCCCGGGGCCGACAGCTCGTGTCGTCGCCATGCGTGCCACGATCCCGGTCATCTTGTCCGGCGCGGTGCTGATCGGGGCGCTCCTCGGCTCCGCGGGGGCCGTGCTGCGTTTCCTCTTCGATCACTCGATCCGCGACCCCCGCGATGCTGCACGGATTTCAGGGCGGCCGGTTCTCGGTTCGATCGGCGGGGAACCGACGGAGCAGTTCACGGTGGAGGAGCGCGGGATCCTCTACCGTCTGCTCGCGGCCGTCGACCGATCTGAACGCGGCGCGTTCACGGTGACCGGCGCCGGTCCAGGATCCACGGTCACCGCGGTGTCCGTCTTCCTCGCCACGGCGCTCGCCGTGCGCAGCGATTCGGTGGTACTGGTCGATCTCGACTTCCGCTCCGCTGAACTGACGGAGGCGCTGTCGGATCGCCACGCGTCCGGGGTTGCCGACGTCCTGCGCGGAGAGACGACACCGGCTGAAGCGGCGAGAGAAGTCTCGTTGCGAACCACCCACAGCAGTTTCATCGGAGTAGGCACCGCAGCGGGGGCCATCGATGACCGGATGCTCACAACCCCACTGCGGGGGATGGTCAACGCCCTCCGCGCGTCGTACACATGGGTGGTACTCACGTGTCCCTCGGTGCCGGCAGCAGTAGAGCTCGGGGCCGAATCGGACGTGGTCGTGCTTGCGGTGGGAAAGAATGTGACGACAGAGGAGCAGCTACGTCAGGCCTCGGCGTTGCTGCCGAGGGACGCGGTCGTGGTCTTCGACATGGACACCCACTGGAGTCCCGGCCGAAGGTCTGAGCCAGACAGGAACACCGAGGCGGCAGAGTGAGACTGGACAGGTTCATTGCCGAGCTGAAGCTGTACCGGAAGACGTTTCTCGTCGTCACCGTTGGGGTGTTCGTTGCAGGTCTCGCCTGGCTTCTCCTGGCCCCGGACAGGTACGTGTCGACCACCAAGCTGATGGTGTCGATCGAGGGCTCGACGACCGCCGCCGCATACCAGAACGACCAGGTGGTCGCAGGACGGGTCAACTCCTATGTAGTCCTGCTGACCAGCGACGTCGTGAACCAGCTCGTTGTGGATGAACTCGGCCTGCCGGAGACGGCCCGAGAAGTGGCCGGCAAGGTGAGCGCAACGGTCGTACCGCCGAGAACGTCGATCATCGACATCACGGTGACGGACCGATATCCGGATCGTGCTCGGCTCATCGCCGACGCGCTCGCGCGCGAGTTCGTCGGGTACGTCGAGGCACTGGAAACACCGACCGGCGACGACGGTCAGAAAGTGAACACGAGGATCGCCTCCTCCGCGTCCGAGCCACAGCAGGCGTGGGTCGAGCGGGCAGGTCCTGCTGCCGCCATCGTCCTCGCCGGACCGTTCCTGGGCGCCGTCGCGGTGTGGATCCGATCCCGAACCGACCCGATAGTGCGAACCGCCGACCGCGCCGTCACCGTGTCGGGAGTTCCGGTGCTCGGACGCGTGGACGGGGTGGATTCCGCAACGGACAGCGATATGGACGGGTATCGCCGGCTGCGGCTGCGGCTGCGTCCCGACCCTCGTGCCGAGCCTGGTGATCGGACACAGGTATGGGTCGTGACGTCGGCTGCAGGAGAGACCGACACAGCGACCCTGGCGTCGAACCTGGGGCGTGTCACGGCATCGACCGGCGATCGGACGCTCGTCGTCCATACCGACGAGAGAGGGAGCCGGGCGGAAGCCGGGACGCGGGGACCGGCCTGGACCGAACCGCCGCAACCCGACGGCGCGCCCGGCCTGCCCGACTCCACGCCCGGACTCACCGGCTACCCCTCCGACCCGCCGACGACCATCGCGACCGACGCGACCGATCCGACTGTCACGATCGACCGTCTGCGACCGGACTACGCGCAGGTCATCGTGGCCGCGCCCGCCGTCCTGTCGACGTGTACGGCCTCGATTGCGGGCGAACACGCCGACGGCATCCTCCTCGCGGCCGTACTGGACGTGACGCGACGGCGGGATTTGAGTCGCGCCGTCGAGTCCCTTCGCTCTGTCGGCGCGCCCGTGACCGGCGTGGTGCTGTCGGATGGAGCAGAAAAGTCACAATCGACGGGTTTCAGTCGGTAGGGTTGAACTGCTCGGGTCGGCGAGTCTGCGGGTCGTCGAGCACGGTTCGTCCTCGGCAGGTAGCTCACGTCGGTTCATCCGATGATGAGGGGGCATTGACATGGATCTGTTCGATGTCGTGCGGTCGTGCTTCCGCCGCTGGTATGTCGTACTTCCACTTCTGGCCATCACCGCGTGGTACAGCTACGGCGTCTACAGCTCCGTGAAACCGGTCTACTACGCAAGTGCGGTCATCGGCTTGGCTCCGCCGAGTGTCCGGCAGGATGCGCCCTCGACCGGCGGCGAGATCCGGCGGAACGGTCTCCTGGATGTCGGTGGAGCGTCACTGTTGGCGAATCTGACCGCACTCGGGCTGAGGGAACCGTCCGTGGTGGACCGGGTCGTGGCGGCCGGTGGCTTGTCCGATTACGGCGCGAAGGCATTCCCGACCCCATCTCCCAACCCGCAGCTGCCGCTGGTGTTCGTGGAGGAGACGGCGGCGGATCCTGCCGACGTGACGAAGACCTTGGAGCTTGTCGCCGCACAGGCCGAAGTGACGCTGCGGACCCTGCAGCAGCAAGCACGTGTACCCGAGGATCAGATGGTCACGTCCTTCGTCGTGACACCGCCCGGCGTCCCGACGGCCGCGATGCCCACCCGCACACGCTCGACCGTCGCGATCCTTGCCACCGGGGTCGGACTGTCGATCCTGTTCACCGTGTTGGTCGACGTTCTGCTGACGCGGCTGAAATCACGCAGGCAGACACAAGCCCAACCTCCGTCGGCGGCAGGTCCGCGCCCCGGTAGATCCTCGTACAACCCCGACGGCGAAGGCGGGCATGTGCCTGCAGACGACGGTGCCGTGGATGCCCGATGAAGACTACGGTCTTCGTTGCGCGCCGACGGCCGGGCGATCCCTTCGACGGTGCGGTCCGCGGTGCCGAACGGCGAGAACGCACTACGTGGTTTCTCGCCTTCCTGTGCCTGCTGATCCCCTGCCTGCCGGCCTTCGCCACCCTACCCGGCCCGCTCAAGAGCAACGGTTCACCCGCGCGGATGGCCGCGGTCATGCTGTTCGGCCTCGTTGTCCTCGGATTCCTGACGGTCCGGCGCACCTCAACTCGCCCCACGGTGAACCCTGGGGTGGTCGTCATGCTTCTGTTCTTCCTGCTGCTGACCCTGGTCTACGGAGTCGGGTTGCTCCGTACGGGCGATGCCCTGGTAGAAGCCAACAAGACCCGGGCGATCATTACCCTGGTCGCAAACGTGGGGGTGGCCCTCTACATTCTCGTGAGAATCGAGAGCACACGGCAGCGGACCATCCTCCTCGGCTGCCTCACCGTGGGTCTGGCATTCGCGTGTTCGGTCGGGCTACTCCAGAGTCTGACCTCGATCGATCTGCGATTCCTGTTCATGCCCCCGGGCTTCGTCGTGAACCTCGATCCGGAGTACCTGCAGTTCACCGAGCGGAGAGGCGCCGTGCGTGTTGTCGGTACCTCCGAGCACGCGATCGAATTCTCCGTTCTGGCGGCAGTGACCGTGCCGATGACCATCCACTTTGCGCGCTACGCCACGCATCGGAGCGCCCGCTGGGCTGCAGTCGCCACGTGCGGTGTGGCGTTGGTGTCCATGCCCGCCGCCATCTCCCGCACCGGCGTGCTCACTCTGCTCGCGTGCCTGCTCGTCTACATGTTCGCGTTCCAGGTTCGGCAGCTGATCCTGGCCGCCGTCGCCGGAGCGGCCGCGATCATGGGCTATGCCGTCGCCTTCCCGGAGACACTCGATGCGCTGTGGAGGACGATCACGGGTTCGGAGCAGGATGACAGTATCCTGACGCGGACAGCCGACTATGCCGCAGTGTCGCAGACCTTTCGCGAGAATCCTGTCTTCGGTGTCGGCCTCGGTGGAGCTCCTCCCAGCGCGTATCAATTGCTGGACAACGAGTGGCTACGGACGATCGTGCAGGGTGGTGTCGTAGGACTCGCCGCGATGATTCTGCTGACCGGAGGAGCAATCTTCGGCATCTCGGCGGGATTGCGCCGAGCCACATCACCCCGCGAACGCGATCAGGCCTACATGATGGGATCAGTGTTGGTGGGCATCCTGGTCTCCAGCACTACCTTCGACCTGTTCTTCTACCAGCAGGCAACCTTCATCTTCTTCATCGTGTTCGGCCTGCTGTGGTCCACCTTCAGCGTTTCGGTGCCGGAAATCGACTCGCCCGACCGACACGACGCAGAACGCGACATTTCCTCGCCCCAGGCGGACGACAGTGTTCGATAAGCGCCGGACAGCACGTTCCCTCGTCGCCCCGCTGCTCATGGCGGTGATTGTGCTCGCGGGATCGTGCATGCAAGGCTCCCCCGAGACGGCCGAACGTTCCGGCTCGCCGGCAGGAAGCCTGTGGTCCGACGAAACCGTCCCGGCGGTCTTCGGCGATCCCGCCGCTCCATCGATCGAAGTCGGCACCGAGTTCACGACGACGAGCGATGGAGTCGTCACCGCCGCGCGGTTCTATCAGGGACCGGAGGACACGGGCGCGGTCACCGCCACCTTGTGGTCGTCCGACGGCACCGCCCTGGGTACCGCCCCGATCACCGCCGGCCCGAGCGGCTGGCGGAACGTACCGTTCGACGCACCGATTCCGATACAAGCGCACGGGAGCTACGTGATCTCCTACCGCGCTTCGAATGGGCACTATCCGACGGAGCCGAACACCTTCGACCGGGGCGCAACCGTGAAGAGCGGATGGTTGACCGCGCGCGACGGACGGTTCACCTACGGCGAGGGAATCCCCGACCAGTCGGGAGACGGTGCCGCCTATTTCGTCGACGTCGTGTTCGAGCCGACGGGTCCGTCGCTGCGATCGGTCGACGGCGGTGAGGACTATTACGACACCTTCGAGAATTCGCTACCCACGTCGCCGGACTACTTTCCCCTCGCAGTATGGTTCGCGCGCGTGACTTCCCCCGAGGAGGCTGCCGCCGATCGGACCCTCGGACTCAATACCTATGTCGAACTGACCGAAGACAGCAACGTGCGGATGATTCGTGACAGCGGGATGTTCGCCCTTCCCAGCCGACCGGACCCGTTCGCGTCCGGTCAACTGACAACAGACGAGGCGGACATGTGGGCGGGTGCCGGAGATGCGCCGTGGACGGGTCGGATGCCTGACGATCGACCGATCTGCGTACCCGAACAAGCGAAGTGCGGTTACACGGTGATGTATGCGTTCAGGAGCAAGGTACCTTCGGGCGTCATGACTTTCACGAATTATGGCAAGGGCGTCACCTTCTGGGAACCCCGGGACGCAGCCGAGCGATTCGTCAACGACTTCCAGGATGTCGTATCCGCAGACAACTACTGGTTCACCGACGATACTATCTGCCAGGCCGACCAGGGCGGTGTCCTCACGACGGACGGGCAGGCCGACCTCTCCCCCGCGGAGTGTCAGCTGGCGGCCAATTACGGCGTGACAACACGATACGTCCGCTCCTTGGTCCAGCCGCGTGCGGCGATGCCGGTGTGGAACTTCGTGGAGGTGGGTCACCCCTTCGAGGAGGACACGGGCGGCACGATCACGGGCCCGCAGATTCGAGCCGCAGTCTGGAGCAGCATCATCAACGGCGCACGCGGCATCGTCTACTTCTCCCACAACTTCGGCGGGCCGTGCCTGTCGTACAACATCTTCCGGGACCGGTGCGGAGACGACATCCGCGACGACGTCAGGGCAGTCAACGATCAGATCAACCGACTGGCCCCAGTTCTCAATGCACCGTTCGTCGACGGATTTGCCAGATCCGACGGACCCGTCGATCTGGCTGTCAAGTATCACGAGGGAAGTCTCTACGTACTCGCCGGATCCACGCGGAACGAGGGCGGAGACGCCACGATCACCCTTGCATGCGGGAATGCGGACCAGGTGGAGGTCTTGGACGAAGGGCGGAGCATACCCGTCACCGGCAACACATTCCGCGACACATTCGACGACGGCAACGCCGTTCATCTTTATCGGATCGACCGGACTGCCGACTGCGACCTCCGGTAGCACCCTCATGAACCCTTCACCGATGCTCTCGACTGCTTTCGTCGCGCTCCCACGGCACGTTCGGATGCAGTGCACCCCGTCGGGCCACGAGCGCCACCGAGATGTACACCGCTGCATCCACAGCCGATCCAGGTCCCCGGATCGACCGCAGCACCGCGCGTGCGGTGGCCGGGCCGGTGCGGCGCACGCGGCTCCGGTCGGCGACGCGAGCTTCGGTGCCGCCCCGATGACTGCGACGCAGAATTGCGAGCAGACTTCCGACATCAGTGGGGGTCGTGACCACGGCCGGCTCCGTATGCACCACGGATTTCTCATCGGCGTCGAACAGAGAGTCGACGAAAAGATCGTCCCCCGTAAGATCCGGGAAGGATCCGAACCTCGCATGCCCCTCTCTGCTCAGGCCGTATACACCGGCACCCCACAGTATGGGCTCTCGCTGCGGAATCCGCTGCCGGGCACGGTAGTAGCTGCGGACCAGTGGACCGGAGCGGTCGAACGCGTAACGGAACTCGGGACGGGCGGCGAGCACGTCACCGCGGGCGAGTCGATCGAGGACGGCTAGTACCGCACCTGCCGAAATCCGGATGTCGGCGTCCAGGTACAGCCGAGGCCACATCGTGGCGATCCGGTCGCCGGTATTCAGTGCCGCGGTTTTGGACCCCTCCCGCAACTCGACGACGTGCACACCCGGGATACGTCGGGCCACCGCGGCGGTGTCGTCGGTACAGCCGTTGGGCACCACAATCAGCTCGATATATCCCTCGGTTGCAGCGTGGCTGAGCGGCAGGAGCGTCCGCTCGATCACCGCGGCTTCGTTGTACGCGGGAACGATCACTGCGCCGCGTCGGTGCGGTCCCGACAGTTGTTCAGCCATGTGAGGTCGCGTGCGGGAGATCTCGCCATTTCCTGCGGTTCAGCACAGCTGCGAGCGTACGTCGGCGCTCCCGGTCGTAGGAGCGCAGCGCTTCGGCCAGTGCCACAGCTCCGCGGAAAAGCACCGCGTACACGACTCCGTGGTGTCGTTTCACATATCGAATACGGTTCACGGCCATGAGCCGTGCGAGAGCAGGCGATGTCCCCGAGCCTCCCTGACGGTGTTGCACTACCGCCGACGGCTCGAACCGAACCAAATGACCGCTCTCGCGGATGCGACGGAAGTAGTCCGTCTCCTCGGAATAGAGAAAGAACTCCTCGTTCCAGGGGCCTACCTCGTGCGCCACCGGGGCTCGAATGAGCAAGGCGGCTCCGGTTGCCCAGTCCACATCGTGCGCTTCGAGGTAATCCGTTGGAAAGTAATCGATTTCGGAAAGCAAGGACGGCCTCTTACGAAGTCTGCGGCCGAGCAATGCGTCCCCGATCGCACGCGAGAGCGAGGGCTCGCGTCGAATCGAGTTGTAGACTGCGCCGTCCGCGTCGAGAATGAGCGGTACCACGGCCCCTATTCGGTCGTCGCCGCTGAGCGAGGTCCTCAAGCGGGTCACCGCTCCCGGGGCCAACGACAGATCAGGATTGAGTATCAGCACGGCCTCGCACGGCTCCACGAACGGCATCGCCGCATTGATGCCACCGGCATAGCCGAGATTCCCCCCGGCCTCGACCAACGTGATGTCGGTGTGCGAGCGCACTACATCGGTTGTGCCGTCGGACGACTGGTTGTCGACGACAACGACGCGGATCGACTGGTCGCGAGCAGCGATACGCAGGTCGTCGATCAGCCCGGGCAGGTCGGACGCACTGTTGTACGTCACAACCACCACGGCGACGGCAGCCCGCCGTCGGGGCCCCACGAAGGTGCCGCGTCCCGCACTCCTATCGGGATGCGCCATCGCTGCTTCGTGCTGGAGGGTCGGGTCTCGGCGCATCAGACGCAGCAATTCCGGCGGATCGTGCACGAGATAGCGACGGCTCAACCGTCGTGGCTCCAACATCAGTCGCCACGTCCACTCGAAGCCGTGGTCCGCCATCCACCTCGGCGCCCGGCTCACGCGGCCGGCGAGGAAGTCCACCACGGCACCGAACGCGAGCAGCACCCGCGCTCCGGTGTCCGGGCCGAATCGCGCAATCCAATTCTCCTGCAGAGGCTTTCCCAACCCTACAATCAGGATTTCCACCTCGGCCGAACGGATGTCGGCGGCGATTCCCGCCGACGTTCGAGAGTCGAGTATCTCGGATCGCGCCGGCGCCCAGGTACCCGCGATCTGCAGGGCGGGAAGGCGCGTCCTCAGCGTTGTGCGGAGGTGCTCGTGTGTCTCGGCGGTCCCGCCGAGAAACCCCACCCGCGTGCCGTGTTTCGCCGCGTACTCCAGAATCGGCCAGATCAGGTCGCTGCCCGAGAGCTTCGGCCAAGGCCGACCGCTGAGCGCCTCGGCTTTCCGGACGAGCGGCACTCCGTCGAGCAGTGTGAGCCAGCGCAGCCCCCTGGACGGCTCTCCGATGGAAACCGCCGGTGGACGGTCCGTCCAGAAGCTGTCGTGTTCGAAGTGATGGAGATGGTCGAGGTTGGCCGATGCCACGGCGAGCGGGTCCGGTAAGCGGAGCGCATCGACGATCAGGGCCATCGCGAGCTCTCGATCGACCAGATCGATCGGAACGGCCTCCACAACCATTCGAGGCCACGGCGTCGGGCATGGGTGCGCCGGACCGCGCAGGTCTCGCTGTCCGTGATCCCAACTCGTCCCACCCAACTCGCACCCCTCGAGGCGTCGTTGTTCCGTCGCATCCTACCCGAGCTGCATGTAGTTCGGGCCCGATACGTGCCTGCGCGACCAGGTCGGACGACGCGGTGACCTCGCCGGCACGTGCCGGCCTTGTCGCGTTCCGTCGGCTCGGTCGCAGTCCTGCCCTTACACCGGGCACGCGCTGAAAATCTCCGCTCGTCGACGAACGAGCGGTGGTAACCTTCGACCCGGTACCGGTTCCGGGTCGAGGTGATCGGTTGGAGGAGTTGCGGTGCGTGCATGTGCCACCCTCTCCCGGACATCACCGGAGCGTTCGGGATCCCCACCGGAGGATCGAGGTGGCCGTGTCGGATACCGACCCCGCACGGGATAGCGTCCATGTCGATTTGTCCGATCGCGCCCCCCGCGTCGGAGGTCGTCATCCCGGGACGAGCTCTTACTCCCTCCCTCGAAGTACCCGGATCTACATCGCGGGTCACCGGGGACTGGTGGGATCGGCGCTGTGGCGCCACTTCGCAAAGCGCGGATTCGAGAATCTGATCGGACGTGGTTCGGCCGAATTGGATCTGCGCGACGCCCGCGCTACCGCAGAGTTCTTCGAGGCGACCCGCCCGCAGGTGGTGATCGCCGCAGCAGCACGGGTCGGCGGGATCGAAGCGAACGCTCGTCGACCCGCAGACTTCATCTCCGATAATGTGCGGATACAGGTGAACCTGCTGGACAGCGCCGTCGCGAGTGGCGTGAAGCGATTCCTCTTCCTGGGGTCGAGCTGCATCTACCCCAAGTTCGCAGAACAGCCGATTCGCGAAGAGGCACTCTTCACAGGTCCCTTGGAGGAGACGAACGAAAGCTACGCGGTCGCGAAGCTCGCCGGGATCGCGCACGTCACCGCCATCCGCCGCCAGCACGGCCTGCCCTACATCAGCGCGATGCCCACGAACCTCTACGGTCCGGGCGACAACTTCAGCCCGCACGACAGCCACGTCCTGCCCGCCATGATCCGTCGCCTCCATGACGCGGCACGGGACAGCGCTCCGCATGCAACGTGCTGGGGCACGGGCCGGCCCCAGCGCGAGTTCATGTATGTCGACGACTTCGCGGATGCCTGCCACTTCCTGCTGGACCACTACGACGACTGCCGGCCTGTCAATGTGGGCACTGGTAGTGACATAACGATCGCCGAGATCGCGCACCTTGTCGCCGGGGTGGTCGGCTACCGCGGGGAGATTCGGTGGGATCCGTCGAAGCCGGACGGAACCCCGCGTAAATTGCTCGACGTCCGACGCCTCACGGAACTCGGATGGACCGCGAAGACCCCGCTCGAGGAGGGCGTCCGCATGACATATGAGTGGTTTGTCGCGCATCAGGGAACCTATCGCAGCTGATCCGGCAGGGTCAGTTCGACGAGGTGCCCCACCCCGGCAGCTCGGGTCTGTCGATCCGGTGACCGCCGCGAGATTCGAGTGCCGAGAGGTCGGCGTCCACCATGATCTTCACGAGTTGGGGAGTGCGCACCTGAGGATTCCAGCCGAGGATCGCTCCGGCCTTCGTTGCGTCGCCGATCACCGAGTCGACCTCCGCGGGGCGAAGGTAGCGTTCGTCGAATCGCACGTACTTCTCCCAGTCGAGACCGGCGTGGTCGAACGCGAGGGCAAGGAATTCGCGCACGGAATAGCCTTCTCCCGTCGCCAGCACGTAGTCGTCCGGGGTATCGGCCTGCATCATCCGCCACATCCCCTCGACGTATTCGGGTGCGTAACCCCAGTCACGGACTGCGTCGACGTTGCCCATGTACAGATGCCGATCCAGGCCGGCCCGGATGCGAGCCACCGCACGCGTGATCTTTCGCGTGACGAAGGTTTCCCCCCGTCTGGGTGATTCGTGGTTGAACAGGATGCCGTTGACTGTGAAGAGACCATATGCCTCCCGGTAGTTGCGTGCCGTCCAGTAGGCGAATACCTTGGCGGTGCCGTACGGCGAGCGGGGATGGAACGGCGTGTCCTCATTCTGCGGCGGCGGCGATGCGCCGAACATCTCCGAACTCGACGCTTGGTAGAAGCGGCAGTCGAGTCCGATCTGGTGAATCGTCTCGAGCAGCCGAATGGTTCCGAGTGCTGTTGTTTCGGCGGTGTATTCCGGCTCGTCGAAGCTCACGCGAACGTGTGACTGCGCCGCCAGGTGGTATACCTCGTCGGGACGAATCTCCGACAGCAGCGCCGTGAGCCGTGCCCCGTCGAGGAGTTCTCCGTAGTGCAGGAACAACCTCGCGCCGGGTACGTGAGAGTCCACATACAGATGTTCGATCCGGTGGGTGTTGAACGTCGAGGCACGGCGGATGACTCCGTGGACCTCGTAGCCCTTGTTCAGCAGCAACTCCGCGAGATAGGACCCGTCCTGTCCGGTTATGCCGGTCACGAGTGCGCGCTTGACCATCAGCGCGACCTCTGCCTGCGCGACTCGCGCACGAGATCCCGGATCCACTCCTCGTAGCGCTCCAGGGCCTCGTATGTGGACAAGGTTGTAGCGCAGTAACGACGTCCCTGCTCCCCCATGTGTGCGGCGAGCGCCCCGTCCGTGCCCAATCGGACCGCCTCACGGAGCAACAGGTCCGGCCGGTCGGCCGGGATACGGATACCGGCCCCTGATGCGGCGATCTCGGTCGCGGTGAATCCGTCCGCGTCGGTCGCCGCGAGGACAGGCTTGCCGGAGTTGAAATAGGACGTCAGCTTGCTGGGTACCGCCATCTGCGCGACGCCGGGTCGTTCGTTCACGAGAAGCACATCCGCGGCTCCGAGCGCCGAAGGAAAGTTCTCTTCTGTGACCGGAGCCAGGAACTGCAGTGTGGGGATCCCGGCGCCCGCAGCCTCCAGACGAACGCGCTGGTTGCCGTCACCGAGCAGGACGAACCGCACACGGCGGCCTTCGCGACCTGCCAGCCGGGCCGCCGCGACAACATTCTCCAAGCCCTGCTTGGTGCCCATGTTTCCGGCATGCAAGATCACCACCTCGTCGGAATCCCAGCCGTGTGCGGCACGGAATGCGGAACTGGCCGCGGGATCCGGTGGTGCGACATGGTTCCAGTTCCGGATCGTGCGTATTCTTCTGCGGTCGACGCCGAGGTGCTCCTCGAGGATCTGCGCGAATCCGTCGTGGATTACCACAATGCTGTCCGCCGACCGAAGGAATGCAGATTCCACCGCCTGTGCCACGGAGGCGGACAAGCCCGACAGCGCCGCCGCCTCCACGGCCCCCCGGCTGTAGAGGTCGTGGACGATGACGCCGATTGCAGGTCGCCGCCATGACAGCCGCGCGCGCACCACGGACAGTCCTGCCGCCAGCAATGGTGGACTCACACAGAGGACGACGTCGGGTCCGTTCCATCGCGCGAGCAGAAGCTGCAGCCCGAAGCTCATCTCCATCAACGCTCGACCGGCTGCCGTGGCACCCCGCGGGACGTGGTGACCGAAGCGACGAATACGAACGCGATCCTCGATTTCGTCGGATCGGAACCGGAAACCTCCGTCGAGGCGCTTCCATTGCGGATAATGAGGGAAACCGGTCAGAACTTCGACTTCGTGCCCGCGCGCGGCCAATCCGGACGCGAGAAGGGTCGTGTAGGGCGCGATCCCGGTCGGCTCGGGGGCGAAGTTGATGCCCAGGATCGCGATACGAACCTTCGGTCCGGTCATGAGAACCGAGCGTAGTACGCACGAACCACGCAAACGGCGCATCGAACCGGATCGAGATCGGCCCTGTCGTCGCACGGCGGTGATAGCATAGGCGTCTTGCGAACGTCGAGAGCCTGATCACCGGAGGGGGATCCGTGGCCGGCACCCAACTGCGACGCATACTTGTGGATTCTCCGACATCTTTGGGCGCCAGAACGAGGATGCGGCGTTGGCAGATGTTTCGTGAGGCATTCCCGGCGATCGAGAACATGCGGGTTCTGGATCTCGGCGGAACGATCGAGGCATGGCGCCGTGCCCCGGTCAGGCCCGAGCACGTTACGGTACTCAACCTCTTCGAGCCCGGTGAGTCCGACGACGGGCGGCTCGTTCCCGTCCTCGGTGATGCGTGCGATGCGACCCGCGTCCTTGCACAGGCGGACGTCGACTCCCGCTTCGACATCGTGTTCTCGAATTCACTCATCGAGCACGTGGGCGGACATGCCCGCAGAGCGGAGCTGGCGCGACAGGTCCGCCGCCTCGCGCCGCACTATTGGATTCAGACGCCGTATCGTTACTTCCCCCTCGAACCGCACTGGCTCTTTCCAGGAATGCAGTTCCTGCCTGCCGCTGCCCGAGTCGCTATCGCCGCACACTGGCCCTTGGTCCACACGAAGCCGGCGAACATCGACGAGGCGCGCAACGAGGTTCTGTGGACCGAACTGGTGAGCATCACAGAGATGCGCGACTACTTCCCCACGGCGACCATTCTGCGCGAACGGATACTGGGTGTCCCCAAATCGATCATCGCGGTGGGCTGACGGATGCCACGCCCGACCCCCGATTCGAACCGAAATCCTGGGGCGCTTTTCGACAGAGCGCTCCGTCCGAGTCGAAGATTCGACGGCAAGGCCGGAGGTAGCATCGAAATGGAACAGGTCCCGATGGCGATCCCGAACACGAATCGCCCGGTAGCGCAGCGCGGAGGACGTCCCGGATCGCTGCAATCGTGGTCCACAGACATCCGACGTGCTGCAGCCCCCGGGAGGGCGCGCTGCAGCCCCCGGGAGGGAAGGAAACACTCACGATGACGAAGTCCGCGACCATTCCGGGCCTGCGCGTCGGCGACCTGGTTGAGGTCCGAAGCGCCGAAGAGATCCTCGCGACGCTGGACGAGCAGGGCGAGCTCGAGAACCTGCCCTTCATGCCGGAGATGCTCGGGTTCTGCGGCCGTCGGCTGACCGTGCACAAGGTTGCGCACAAGCTCTGCGACACCATTTCGGGAAGCGGCATCCACAAGATGGACAATGCGGTCCACCTGACCGATTCGCGCTGTGACGGCTCCGCGCACGGGGGCTGCCAGACAGCGTGTTCCCTGTACTGGAAGGAAGCTTGGCTCAAACGCGTCGGCCCCGGAACGCCGACGTCGTCCGTCTCCGGCCGTATCGAGATTCCATTGCTCGAGGTCAACACCCGGAAGGAACCGGGACCGGACGGCCGACCACGCTATTCGTGCCAGGCTACCGAGTTGATGCGTGCCGCGCCGACGTGCCTGCCGTTCCGCGACCTCGGCCAGTATGTGACGGACGTGAAGACCGGAAACGCCGGTCCCATCGACTCGATCAAGGCCTTTCTCGTAAGCCTGTTCAATCGCCTGCAGGACGCCAGCAGGCGGCGGCTACCGCGCAAGCTGTGGTTCCGCGACGGGCTGCCCTGGGGCTTCGTCGCCGGCAAGGCGGTCGGAAGGACGCCGACCGCCCAGCTGAACCTCCAACGGGGCGAGATGGTACGCATCAAGACCAAGGACCAGATCATGTTGACGCTCAACGAAGATCGGTTGAACCGGGGCATGGGCTTCGAGGAAGAGATGGCCCGCTACTGCGGCCGCACGGCACGAGTGCAGGCCCGGGTCACCAGGTGTATAGATGAGAAGACCGGCGAGTTGCTGACCATGAAGAACCCCTGCATCGTGCTGGAGGACGTCGTCTGCAGCGGCGCGTACAACGCCAACTGCCCCCGCGAATTCGTGCCTTTCTGGCGGGAAATCTGGCTCGAACGTATCTGAGAGCCGGACTCGGTGTCCGGTCCACCGATTACCGGCCCGATCGAAGAAGCCGCCAGGCCTGTCGTCGCCCCGGCCCGAGCATTCCGTCCGAGGCGTGGAGGCGCGGTGTAATGCACGAGCCGAGCGACGAGGGGGTGCCCGATGGGCCACACCGACACGCTGGTGTCCATCGGGTTGCCCGTTCGAGACGGGGCGGATCGCCTCGAGGCCGTGGTGCAATCGGTGCTCGCCCAGGACCACACCGATATCGAACTCGTGATCTGCGATAATGCCTCCACCGACGGGACCGAGGAGCTGTGCCGCAGCCTGGCGGAGAAACACAGCCAGGTCGTCTACCACCGGCACCCCGTGAACGTGGGCCTGCTCAACAACTACATCAGCGCGCTCCGGCTGGCCACCGGCACCTTCTTTCGGTGGGTGGGCGATGACGACTGGCTTGCACCGCGCTGCATCTCCAGGGGTCTGGAGGCGTTCGCAGCCGACGACCGGCTGGTGCTGGTGACGAACCGAATCGAGTACACCGCTCCGGACGGCCTGACACGACTCAGCCCGTACCACGGCACGGCCCTCGCTTCCGACGATCCGGTTACGCGGTTCACCGCGATGCTGGGGATGCTGAACGAGGACATCCCACTGGTCGACCCTCTGTACAGCTTGATCCGACGCGAACCCGCGGTACGCATCGAGCGTCGGAACATGCTGCGCGAAGACGAGGTGTTCGCCGCCAAGCTGGCGCTTGCCGGGCCGTGGGGGCACGTGCCGGAGGTGCTGGCGCGACGGCACCTGACGCATGCGACACCGTCGATGCTGGCATGCAAGCTCGACGTACCGTCGTGGCAGGCGTACATCGCGACCACACTGGAGTGCCGGGAAATGGTGCGATCGCTGGCCGAGTACGACCTGAGCGCCGAGCAGCGGCGCAGGGCCCGGCGCGCGGTGGCTCAATTGTATGCACGGCGCCAGCAGGACTTGCTGATTCGGGTGGGCCGCAAGCTCGCGCGCATGACCCGCCAACGTGCAGGACGTCGCCAGGAAGGTTAGGCCGCGGGCGGCGGGCTGGCGCATCCTGCCGGGTCGGGCGACCCCGACCGGCATCGCCGCTCACGTCTGCGGCCAATACCTGCGCCAGTCGTCGCTCGACAATGGTTTTCGCTCGCCTCGCTCGGCTTCGGCGGCGTCTTCGGCTTTGCGGATCCGGCCGGCGAAAGCCACCACAGCGGTCCGCAGCGTCTGCTCGGCGCTGCCCTCACCGCAGATCCGTACCGAACGGAGCGATTCCGGTATCAGATCCGGCGGAAATCCCGCCTTGGCGCTGCGGGTCAGCACCTTCTCGGTCAGCGCCAGCGCCGGCTGTGCCATCGCGATGCCGTCCAGGCAGGAGGGCCGGGCCTTCTCCGCCGCCTTCGCCACCTCCCACGCCGCCTCCTGCTCGGCCACGTCGATCGGGCCGGTGTGACCGTTGGTCAGGTGTGGGCTGCGCAACGCGAGCTTGGTGACGAGCGTGTCGGCGACATCGTCGACGGTGAACGGGTCGGTGCCGGACTCCTGGGCGATCCGCGAGTGGAACAGCACCTGGAGCAACAGGTCTCCCAGTTCCTCGCGCAGGCCGTGCGGGTCACCTTCCTCGATCGCGTCGAGCAGTTCGTAGGTCTCCTCGAGCAGGTAGCGGCGCAGCGAATCGTGCGTCTGGGTGACCTCCCAGCCGCCGAATCCCCACAGCCGGTCCATCACGTCCACGGCACGCAGCAGGCGCTCGCCCGGCGCGGGCGGGGCGACGATCACGCGCTCGCCCCGCCGTATGCGTTCGCGCACCGCCGCGTGCCCGACGTCGACGGCCACCAACGTCTCGGCGTCGGATCCGGCTGTAGCGCCCAGCGTTTCACGCACCGCCGCGGGCACGTCGTCGGTACAGGCGAGCGGCCCGGTCAGCAGCGGAACCGCCTCGAGCGGCACCGATCCGGGCCGGTACGGGTCGAGCAGAATCACCGCCACGGCCCTCGCCTCACATTCCCCGTCGCTGCACTCGCCCCGGTCACCTTCCCCGTCGCTGCACTCGCCCCGGTCACACGCTCGCGACGGACGGCACCCGCACGTCCACCGAACCCTGCGCCTTGCCGTCGAGGGCGAGCAGGAAGTCCGCGATGTACTGCAGCAACTCGACGTCGCGCACCCGATCGGAGCCCACCCCACCGGTCCGCGGCAACGGCAGCTGCACAAGGCCGCTCGTGGCCCGGTACTGCGCCGCCGGGTAGAGCCGCTTGAGCCGCATCTGCTTCGAATCCGGCAGATGCATCGGCGAGATCTTCAGCTGGGTGCCGGAGACCGCGACCTCCTCGAGGGCGTACTCGCGACACAACAGGCGCAGCTTGGCCACCGACACCAGCCGGCCGACCTCCTCGGGCAGCGGGCCGTAGCGGTCGACGAGTTCCTCGACCACCGCGGCGATCGCGTCGTCGTCGTGCGCCGCGGCGAGCTTGCGGTAGGCCTCGAGCCGCAGCCGGTCGGAGGTCACGTAGTCCGGCGGGATGTGGGCGTCGACCGGCAGGTCCACGCGCACCTCCTTGGCGGCCTCCTCCGTGGCGACGGGCCGGCCGTCCGCGGCGGCCCGGAACGCCTCCACCGCCTCGCCGACGAGCCGCACGTACAGATCGAACCCGACGCCGGCGACGTGACCGGACTGCTCCGCGCCCAGCACGTTTCCCGCGCCGCGGATCTCGAGGTCCTTCATGGCCACGGCCATGCCCGCGCCGAGATCGGAGTTCTGGGAGATCGTGGCGAGCCGGTCGTACGCCGTCTCGGTCAGCGGCTTCTCCGGCGGGTACAGGAAGTACGCGTACCCTCGCTCGCGGGACCGGCCGACACGCCCGCGCAGCTGATGCAGCTGCGACAGGCCGAGCGAATCGGCACGTTCGACGACGAGCGTGTTGGCGTTGGAGATGTCGAGGCCCGTTTCGACGATGGTGGTGCACACCAGGACGTCGTACTCACGTTCCCAGAAGCCCTGCACGGTCTTCTCGAGGGTGTCCTCGTTCATCTGTCCGTGCGCCACCGCCACCCGCGCCTCGGGGACGAGATCACGAATCCGCTTGGCGGCCTTGTCGATCGAGCTGACCCGGTTGTGCACGTAGAACACCTGCCCGTCGCGCAGCAGCTCGCGGCGGATGGCGGCGGCGACCTGCTTGTCCGCGTAGGCGCCCACGTAGGTGAGCACCGGGTGCCGCTCCTCCGGCGGGGTGAGGATCGTCGACATCTCGCGGATGCCGGCCATGCTCATCTCCAGGGTGCGCGGAATCGGCGTCGCGGACATGGTCAGCACGTCGACGTGCGTGCGCAGCGCCTTGATGTGTTCCTTGTGCTCGACGCCGAATCGCTGCTCCTCGTCCACGATCACGAGGCCGAGGTCCTTCCAGCGCACGCCGGTCTGCAGCAGCCGGTGGGTGCCGACGACGACGTCGACCTCGCCGTCGGCGAGCGCAGCGATCGTCTCCTTCGACTCGGCGGGATCGGTGAAGCGGCTCAGGCCCTTGACGGTGACGGGGAACGACGCCATCCGCTCCGTGAAGGTCTGCAGGTGCTGCTGCGCCAGCAGTGTGGTGGGCACCAGCACCGCGACCTGCTTGCCGTCCTGCACGGCCTTGAACGCGGCGCGCACCGCGATCTCGGTCTTGCCGTAGCCGACGTCGCCGATGACGACGCGGTCCATCGGGACCGCCTTCTCCATGTCGGCCTTGACCTCGGAGATGACGGTGAGCTGATCCTGGGTCTCGGTGAACGCGAACGCGTCCTCCATTTCCTTCTGCCACGGGGTGTCCGGGGCGAACGCGTGCCCGGGCGCGGCCTGGCGCGCCGCGTACAGCTGCACCAGCTCCCCGGCGATCTCACGAACAGCCTTGCGCGCCTTGCGTTTCGTGTTGGCCCAGTCGGAGCCGCCGAGCTTGCTCAGGGCGGGCATCTCGCCGCCGACGTAGCGGGAGAGCTGATCGAGGGACTCCATCGGCACGAACAGCCGGTCACCCGGCTGCCCGCGTTTGCTCGGGGCGTACTCGATGACCAGGTACTCGCGGCGGGCACCGCCCACGGTCCGCTCCACCATCTCGACGAAACGACCGATGCCGTGCTGGTCGTGGACCACCATGTCCCCGGCGGTGAGCGCCAGTGGGTCGACCTGGTTGCGACGCTTGACCGGCGTGCGGCGCCCCTCGGCGGCGGCCACCCGGTTGCCCGTGAGGTCGGACTCGGTGACGAGCACCAGGCCGGGCACGTCCCCGCCGTCGCCCGGCAGGACCACGCCGTCGTGCAGCGCGCCGCACAGCACCCCCACCGTGCCGCGCACCGGCTCGGCGCCCGGATCGAGACGCGCGGCGGGCACGTCGTTCTCCTGCAGACGCTCGAGCACCCGCTGCCCGGTGCCGGCACCCGCGACGACGATCGCAGCCCGCCCGCCGGTGGTGACGTGCGCGCGCAGGTTCGCGAAGAGCATCGTCAGCAGTTCTTCCGAGCCGCGCACCTCCGGCACCGACTGCACGTCGAGCACGACCTCGGTGTCGGCGCCCGACGCCAGCGGGCTCAGCGTCCACCACGGCCGGCCGGCCGCCTCCGCGGTCTCCCGCACCCGGGTCAGCGACCGGTACGCCGACGCGGCCAGATCCACGCCCTTCATGTTGGCGGTGTCCAGCGGCGCGGCACCACCGAGCGAGGCCGCGGTCCACGACGCCTCGAGAAACTCCTGGCCGGTGCGCATCAGATCCGCCGCGCGGGTGCGCACCTTCTCCGGATCGCACAGCAACACGTGCGTGCCGGCCGGCACGACGTCGGTCAGCAACTGCAGCTCGCCCGTCTGCAGCACCGGCAGCAGCGCCTCCATGCCCTCGACCGGAATGCCGGAGGCCATCTTGTCGAGCATCTCCACCAGCGCCGCATCGGCCGGGTTGTCCTGCGCCAGCCGGGCCGCGCGCTCCTTGACCTGCTCGGTGAGCAGCAGCTCCCGGCAGGGCGGGGCGATGAGGGTGCCGACCTCGAGTTCGGGGATGGACCGCTGATCGGCGACGGAGAACGGGCGCAGCTCGGTGACCTCGTCGCCCCAGAACTCGACACGCACCGGATGGTCCGCGGTCGGCGGGAAGACGTCGAGGATGCCGCCGCGCACCGCGAACTCGCCGCGCTTGCCGACCATGTCGGCGCGGGTGTAGGCCAGCTCGACGAGCCGCTCGATCAGCCCGTCGAAGTCGTGCTCCGCGCCGACCCGCAGGGTGACGGGCTCGATGTCGCCCAGACGCGGAGCCATCGGCTGCACGAGCGAACGCACGGTCGCGACGATCACCCGCAGCTCGGGGCCGTAGTCGCGGTCCTCGGGGTGGGCGAGCCGGCGCAGCACCTGCAACCGGCGGCCGACGGTGTCGGCGCTGGGCGAGAGCCGCTCGTGCGGCAGCGTCTCCCACGACGGGAACTGCGCGACGACGTCGCCGAGCATCTCGTGCAGCTCGGCCGTCAGGTCGTCCGCCTCGCGGCCGGTCGCGGTCACCACGAGCAGCGGCGTCTTCGCGGCCAGTGCGGCGGCGACGAACGGCCGGGCCGACGGCGGGGCCACCAGGGCCTGTTCGGCGGTCCCGGCGAGGGCGGCCACACGTTCGAGCTGAGCGTCGGCCAGCGCGATCCGCGCCAATCCGGACAGGGGGGTGACGGACACGTCGGACACGGGAAGGGCGCTCCTGGGTTCGAGAAGAGGACCGTCCGAGTCTATGCGGTGTCCGGTTCGGGCTGCCAGGACCACCGGGGGCGTCCGGTCACGGTCGGACCGGGTCCGCGGCCAGCAGATCGGCGCTGTTGTCGCCGAGATCGCGCCGGGCCCACGCGACCAGCCGGGACCGCAGGACGGCGTCGAGGCTCTCCTCGCCGGGCCCGAGCCACCGCCGTCGCGCCATCCGCAGCAGCACGCGCCGGGAACGTTGCGGCTCGGCGTCGAGCACGTACGCGACGAACGCGTCCGGCGTCTGCGGCTCGACCCCGGCCCGCTCGAGCGAGCGAGCGAGACCGGCGTCGGTGGTGACGACGACGTCGGCCTGCGCGAACAGCGCCACCGCGGTCAGGTGCGCGTCGCGTGGATCGCTGACGTACGGCACCTCCCGCAGCACCGTGGCCGGCCAGGTCACCCGGGCCTCCGGGAAGGCGGTTTCGAGTTCGGCGAACAGGAAGTCCCGCGCCGGGCGCGACATGTGCGCCGGCAGCCGCCGCTCCACCTCGGCGACGATGCCGTCGCTCCAGTAGGGCTGGAACAGCGCGTCTTCGGCCAGGGCGAGCATCACGTCGCGCACGCGTGGCGGCGTCAGCGCCGGCGCGTCGAGCACCGCTCGGATCGGCAAGTCCGTTCCCCCTAGAAGTCGTCGTCGTAGAGGCCGTCGCGGCGGCTCAGGTCGGCGACGGTGTCCAGGGCCCGGGTCCGGGTCTCCGCGCGCTGCTCGGCATAGGCGACGACGTCGGCGCGGCGGATGCGGCGGTGCAGGCCGCGGAACCGGGACGGCAGGGTGCCGTCGTCGACGAGGCGGCTCACGTGCCGGCGACCGACGCCGAGCACGTCCGCCGCCTGGGCGGTGGTGAGCATCGCCGGCACCGGGGTGATGGTGACGGCGGCGGCGGCGCCGAGCTCGTCCAGGGTGCGGGCGAGTGCCGCACCGGCCGCGTCCGCGTCGAACGGTCCCAGGGTCACGGCGGCGATCGTGTCAGGCGGAGACACCGAACGCAATCGCCCGGCTACACCCGTAGCCGGCGCGAGACGAACTGCCGGAAGTACTCGACCTTGTCGGCGGGCACCAGCGCGGGCACCAGCAGGCGCCACATGTTCTCGAGGTGCTCGACGAGCTCGTCACGACGATTCAGTGCCGCCGCGACCGCGCGAGCCCCGGTCAGGGCCTGCAGCACGAGCAGGCCCACCGCGTCCGGTTCGAGTTCCTCGCTCAGGTCGCCCTCCGCGAGGGCCCGCTTGGCGAGATCCTGCACCGTCGAGAGCCAGATCGCGAAGACCCCTTCCCCGGACCCGCGGTAGTCGCCGATCTCGATCACCAGCCGGAACATGGCGCGCACGATCGGATCGGCGCGGGACACATCGACCGTGAGGACCGACAGTTCGATCATGGTCTCGAGGGCGGGGGTGCGGTCGCTGATCGCGCTCAGCCCGGCCGAGCCCAGCCGGGCGAAGCCCTCGTCGATGACCGCGCGGGCCAGCTCCTCCTTGGAGGCGAAGTGGAAGTACAGCGCGCCCTTGGTGACCCCGGACTGCTGGATGATCTCGTTGAGGCTGGCGTTGGCGTAGCCGAGATTCATGAACACTTCCGCGGCGCCGCGCAACACGGAATCGCGCGTCACCTCGGCGCGAACCTGCCGGGCCATTCATCCCCCTCGATGCGGGCTCGGCGCCGCCCGGCGACCCGGACGATCGACGCCGATCGCCGCTCCGCTGGGTACCACGATCACCTCGCAATTGCTCGTCGAGTCGGCTGGGCAACGATACCACCTGGTAGGGGCGCGATCGGGAGTTCGCATCGCCCGGTCAGTCGGTCCCGAGCTGCGGATTCGCCTCCAGATGGGTGAGACCGTTCCAGCACAGGTTCACCAGGTGGGCGGCCACGACCTCCTTCGATGGGCTGCGCTCGTCCAGCCACCACGTGGCGGCCGTCGCGACCATGCCCACCAGCGCCTGCGCGTACAGCGGGGCCAGGTCCGGGTCGAAGCCCCGGCGGGAGAAGTCGCCGGCGAGGATGTGCGCCACCTGCCGCACCGCCTCGTTCAGCAGGGACGAGTACGTGCCCTCCTCCGCGGCGACCGGGGAGTCCCGCACGAGGATGCGGAAACCGTCGGTGCGTTCCTCGACGTAGGTGAGCAGGGCGAGCGCCACCCGCTCGACCCGGATGCGCGAGCGGTTCTGCGTCAGGCTCGCGCTGATCATCGACATCAGGGTCGACATCTCCCGGTCCACGACCACGGCGTACAGGCCTTCCTTGCCGCCGAAGTGCTCGTAGACCACGGGCTTGGAGACCTGGGCCCGCTGGGCGATCTCCTCGATCGACGCCGCCTCGTAGCCGCGCTCGGCGAAGATCGCCCGCCCGATCTCGATGAGCTGTTCCCGGCGCTGGGTCCCGGTCATCCGGACCCGGGGGCTGCGGTCGGCGTGGTTCTGCGACGGTTTCGACACGTGTACATCCTTTCCGGCACCCGGCCGGACCCGTGACACCGGAAAACACCGGGGACGACGCGCGGCGGGCTGCGGTCAGCCTATCCGTGGCGGCGACGCGCCCGGCCCCGCGTTCGACTCCGGGTGTGGCGGCATGCGAGGATCACAGACGCATGACCGGGGCGTCGGCGCCGGGAATGCGGCAGTCCGCCGTGGTGTAATCGGCAGCACCTCTGATTTTGGTTCAGATAGTTCAGGTTCGAGTCCTGGCGGCGGAGCAGGGCAGTCGGGGCCGGCGAGCTCCCCTGCCGGTGCCGAACCTGCGCATGTCGAACGTCGAGGGAGCTTCATGCAAGTGCAGACCGCAGTTGTCGTTCTGGCGGCCGGGGCGGGTACGCGAATGCGGTCCAAGACCCCGAAAGTGCTGCACACACTCGGTGGTCGCACGATGCTCGCCCATTCGCTGCACGCGGCCGCCGAGCTGGACCCGAGCCACCTGATAGTGGTCGTCGGGCACGAACGTGAGCGGGTTTCCGCCGCGACCGCCGAGATCGCCGAGACGCTCGACCGCAAGGTGTCCATCGCGATCCAGGACCGGCAGCTCGGTACCGGGCACGCGGTGCAGTGCGGGCTCGACGCGCTGCCCGGCGACTTCTCCGGCGTGGTCGTCGTCACCAACGCCGATGTCCCGCTGCTCGACGGCCACACCCTCGAGGCTCTGGAAGCCGAGCACCTCGCCGAACCGGCGCAGTCCGCGGTGACCGTCATGACGTTCCTCGCCGACGACCCCACCGGGTACGGCCGCATCGTCCGGAACGGCCACGGTGACATTCGCGAGATCGTCGAGGAGGCCGACGCCGACGCCGAGCAGGCTGCCATCAACGAGGTCAACGCCGGCATCTACGCCTTCGACGCGGAGTTCCTCCGCAGTGCGCTGACCCGGCTGCGGGCCCACAACGCACAGGGCGAGCTGTACCTGACGGACGTCGTCACGATCGCCCGGCAGGACGGCCTGCCGGTGTTCGCCGCCCAGCTCGCCGACGCGACGAAGGTCGCCGGCGCGAACGACCGGGTGCAGCTCGCGGCGCTCGCCGCGCAGTTGAACCGGCGCACCCTCGAGCACTGGATGCGGGCGGGCGTGACCGTGATCGACCCGTCCAACACGTGGGTGGACGTCGACGTCGTCCTCGCCCGGGACGTGACCCTGCACCCCGGGGTGCAGCTGCACGGCCGGACCGTGGTCGACGAGGACGCGGTGATCGGCCCGGACACCACGCTGACGAACGTGCGGATCGGCGCCGGGGCGTCGGTCGTGCGCACCCACGGGTCGGACTCCGTGATCGGCGAGGGCGCGACCGTCGGGCCGTTCGCCTACCTGCGGCCGGGCACCGACCTCGGCGAATCCGGCAAGATCGGCACGTTCGTGGAGACCAAGAACGCCGAGATCGGGCCGCACTCGAAGGTGCCGCACCTGACCTACGTCGGCGACGCCACCATCGGCGAGTACTCGAACATCGGGGCCTCGAGTGTGTTCGTCAACTACGACGGCGTGCACAAGTCGCGCACGGTCGTCGGATCCCACGTCCGGACCGGGTCGGACACCATGTTCGTGGCGCCCGTGACGGTCGGCGACGGAGCCTACACCGGCGCCGGCACGGTCCTGCGCCGCAACGTTCCGCCGGGGGCGCTTGCGGTGTCGGGTGCGCCACAGCGCAATATTGAAGGCTGGGTCCAGCGAAACCGACCCGGGACCCCCGCGGCCGAGGCAGCGTCTGCAGCACGGCAGCAGCAAGAGATCGAACGGCATAAGGACGGCCAGGACCAGTGACCTCCAATTGGATCGACAACCAGAAGAACTTGATGCTCTTCTCCGGCCGGGCCCACCCCGAGCTGGCCGAGCAGGTGGCGAAGGAGCTCGACGTCCAGGTCACCCCGCAGACCGCGCGTGACTTCGCCAACGGCGAGATCTTCGTGCGGTTCGAGGAGTCCGTGCGCGGCTCCGACGCGTTCGTGCTGCAGAGCCACCCGTTCCCGCTCAACCAGTGGGTGATGGAACAGCTCATCATGATCGATGCGCTCAAGCGAGGATCGGCCAAGCGGATCACCGCCGTCCTGCCGTTCTACCCGTACGCCCGCCAGGACAAGAAGCACCGCGGCCGTGAGCCCATCTCCGCCCGCCTGATCGCCGATCTGCTCAAGACCGCCGGCGCGGACCGCATCATCACCGTCGATCTGCACACCGACCAGATCCAGGGCTTCTTCGACGGCCCCGTCGACCACATGCACGCCCAGGGCCAGCTCGCCGAGTACATCCGCGACAAGTACGGCGTCGAGAACATCGCCGTGGTCTCCCCCGACTCCGGCCGCGTCCGCGTCGCCGAGAAGTGGGCCGACACCCTCGGGGGCGCCCCGCTGGCGTTCATCCACAAGACCCGCGACCCGCTGGTGCCGAACCAGGTCAAGTCCAACCGCGTGGTCGGTGAGGTCGAGGGCCGCACCTGCATCCTCATCGACGACATGATCGACACCGGCGGCACCATCGCCGGCGCCGTGAAGATCCTGAAGGAGGCCGGCGCGGGAGACGTCGTCATCGCCGCCACCCACGGCGTGCTCTCGCACCCCGCCTCCGAGCGCCTCGCCTCGTGCGGCGCCGAGGAGGTCATCGTCACCAACACGCTGCCGATCGACGATGAGAAGCGGTTCCCGACGCTCACCGTCCTGTCGATCGCGCCGCTGCTCGCGCGCACCATCCAGGAGGTGTTCGAGAACGGCTCGGTGACGTCGCTGTTCAACGGTTCCGCGTAGTCGCGGAAGGCGGTGTACTTTCGGACCGTCACCGGACCGAAAGGACACCCGGCATGTTCACCGGCTTCCCCGTTGCCGCCCTCGACTTCTACGAAGACCTCGAGGCGGACAACAGCAAGCCGTTCTGGGCCGCGCACAAGGGCGTCTACGACGACTGCGTGCGCGGCCCGATGCTTGCCCTGCTCGCGGAACTCGAACCGGAGTTCGGCCCGGGCAAGGCGTTTCGTCCACATCGCGACGTCCGCTTCAGCGCGGACAAGTCGCCGTACAAGACTCATCAGGGCGGATTCGTGCAGACCGGGCCCGGCGTCGGGTTCTACGTGCAGGTCGACGCCGCCGGGCTGCGGATCGCCGGCGGCTTCTACGCGGGCTCGTCCGCGCAGGTCTCCGCATACCGTGCCACCGTGGACGATTCGCGTCACGGTCCCCGGCTCGAGACGCTCGTGCGGCGGCTGCGCCGGGCCGGGTACGAGATCGGCGGCGAACGGCTGAAGACCCGTCCGCGCGGCGTCGCGGAGGACCACCCCCGTCTCGACCTGCTGCGGCACAAGTCCCTCACCGCCGCGCGGGAGCACCCGTCGCCCGACTGGCTCGACACGCCGCGCACCCTCGACGAGGTGCGCACCGCCTGGCGCGACGTCCGGCCGCTCGTGGAGTGGCTGACCGCCGCCACCGCCGCCTGAAAAGCGTTCGCATCGCGGTCGATTCCGAGCCCATCCGGCAAACCGATCGGTATGGAAAGTCGTGTGGCACAAGACTTTGCCGCCCGGACGCCGACGGTTAACATGATCTTCATCACTCCGACATCCCTCAGCCGCAGGTCGTGCAGGACCCACCCGACCGACCCGGCCGGCTCTGACTTAAGGTGGCTCCTCGTGATCGACGCTCAGACCCTCGAGGCCCCCACCGAAAACGCGAAACTCGAGACCGTCCGGCGGTGGAGGCCGGGGGCCTGCGTCTGGTGCGGCGACACCGATTCCGTCGAGGAGTTCCGCAACGAACCCCGTTGCGCCACTTGCCGCACGCACGAGTCGATCATCGACGAGGCGCGCAAGTTCGTCGGCATGTACGGCCTGCGTCCCATCGGCGGCACCCTGCAGTCGGACGACGAGGAGGAGTACGAGCACCGCAAGGCCGCCCGCGACTCACGCCGCGCCCTCAACGACATCCGGCTCGCCGAACAACCCGACCCCGCCCTCGTCCGCAAGGCCCTGCGCCCCCGCGCCGCCGCCGTCGTCGCCGAGACCGCCCCGGCGCGCCGGCCCTCCACCCCGCGCACGTCCTCGACGCGCCCGTCGCAGCGCGCCGCCTCCGAGCCGGCCTCCGCGCCGGTGCGCACCGGCGCCGTCGACGTCGACGAGATCCAGAACCGTGCCCTCGCGCTGCTCGACCAGCTCTCCGCGATCGACGCGCAGCTCGCCCTCGTCGCCGAGCAGTCCGGCCTCGCCGCCCGTGCCCGCCGCGGCGATCTCGAGAAGCAGAAGGCCACCGTCCTGCGCACCCTGGCCGCCCTGGAGAAGGCCCGGCTCAGCGCCACCCGATAGGGAACTTCTCGCCCCGAGGGGGAGGTTGTCGCGGCATCGTTCGAGTGCCGCAGTCGACAACCTCCCCCTCGTCGTACATATCACCCGGTGGGACTACGCATACCGGACATCCCTCCCCTCGATCCGTAAGAGACCAGGTAGTCTGCCCGTGCCGAAGGGTCTGTCGGGGACACCGGAGTATCGGTGGAGCCCGCACATGCAGGCTTGCGTGGACCGACCGATCGAGAGGAGTTGCCGTGAGTGTCCCCGGCGCCGGCCGTACGGGGGTACCGACGTGGCGGGCGCTGGCCACCGCGCTGCACCGTCCTCGCCTGTTCGAGATGCTCGACCGCGGGTCTGCACTGACGGTGGTCCATGCACCGGAGGGGTTCGGCAAGAGCACACTGCTCGCCACCTGGCTGCACGGCGGCGGCGCGCCCGGGCGCGACGTCGCGTGGGTGCCGGTGGCGACGGACGACGGGACACCGGACCGCATCTGGTCCGACGCGTGCGCGGTGCTGGGCGACCGTGTCGTGGGCGGCGACCCGGCCGAGCGGCTCGCCTCGGCCCTCGGCCGGACGCCGTCCCTGCTCGTCCTCGACGGGCTCCCCGGCACTGCGCTCGACGACCTGCTGCCGACGATCCGGCAGCTGCTGGATCGCTGCCCGTCCGTGGACGTCGCCGTCTGTCTTCGCGGCAGCACCACTTCCGCCACCGTGGCCGCGGCGGGCCTCGACTGCACGTTCGTCTCCGCCCACGACCTCCGGTTCACGCCCCGGGAGACGGCGGAACTCTTCCGCGCCGCCGGGGCGGAACTCGGGGCCGACGAGTACGGCGACCTGTGCCGGGCCCTGGGCGGGCTGCCACAGCTGATCTCGGGCGCTCTGAACGTCGCACGGCTGCACCGGGGCGCACCGGTCGACCAGGAGGGCCGGCCGTCCCCCGACCTGGCCGTCGCCATCGCCGGGTTCGCGTCCGGTCTGCTCGACACGCTCACCGCCGAGGAGCGGGCGTTCGCGATGTGCGTGGCCGCCGCCCGCGATCTCGACGCGGAACTCGCCGCCGAGCTCACCGGCCGGCCCGATCCGGCCGCGCTGCTCGACCGCCTCGAGGCGCGAGGCCTGCTCGTCGTCGACGAGGCGGACGAGACACGGACGTGGTCGTGGCCGTCGGCCCTGCGGTCGGCGGTACTGGAACAGGCCCGGCAGGAGGAGCCCGCACGGGTCGACGAGCGGATGACATTTCTCGCGCGCCTGCACCGGGACGCGGGCCGGCCGGCGCAGGCCGCGGTGTACGCGGCGGAGGCTCGCAACTGGACGATGGCCGCGGGCATCGTGGAGCGCAGCTGGGGCGAGATGGTCTCCGAGCACCTGGAGGTGCTCATCCTCGTGTTGCGGACGATCCCGGAGGACTTTCTCGAGGACCACCCGGCGGTGCTCGCCGGACGGGCGCTGTTCGTGCAGATGCTCGCCGACCACCCCATCCTGCGGGCGTCACTTCCGAACGAACCCGACGAGCTGCACACCCTCGGCGCCGGACCGGACGCCGCGAACGTCCTGCACCTGGCGACGGTGCAGTCGCTCGCGCTGCGTGTCGCCGGGGACTTCGTCCAGGGCGCCGACTGCACGCGGCGGCTCGAGCCGCTGGTACAGAGCATGCTCATGCACCAGCCGGACAACATCACCCCGCAGTTGCCGCTGCTGCGCGTCCAGTGGGCGATCACCTTCCAGCTGGTCGCGGAGCTGGCCGAATCCAACCGGCAGTTCGAGCTGGCCTACCGCGGCGGTGTCGCCGCGGACACCCCTTACATCGTCCAGAACGCCGCGGGTAGTTCGGCGCTCAACTGGGCTCTGGTCGGCGACGTCCCGCGCGCCCGCCGATGGCTCGCCCGGGAGGCGACGACGGAACCGTCCGACGGGCTCTTCGGCGAACTCGTCAAGGTCGGCGGCCGGGTCGCCGCGGCCCTGACCCACCTCGACGCGCTCGACGTCGGCGCGGCCGAGTCGATGATCGAGCTGCTCGGCGTGCCCAGCGATCGGGAGGAGCTGTGGGGGTTCGTCGCCTACGCCCACGCCCAGCACGCCCTGCTCACCCTCGAGGCGTACGCGGGTCTGACGTGGTTGCACCACACCGTCGCCGGCCACGCCCACCGGCACGGCGACGGCGCGTTCTCCCGGACGCTGCTCACCGCGACGGAGATCGACCTGCACCTGGCTCTCGGCAACGGCAACCTGGCCCGCGCCGTGGCGGACCAGGAGCCCCGGCACCATCCGATACTCGTCGTCTCCGACGCGCGAGTGGATCTGCTCGGTGGGAGTCCCGGCCGGGCCGCCAAGAAGCTCGCGCGGGTGTCGTGGCCGGACTGTGGATTCCCGCGGGCCCATCTCGAGGCGTTGCTGCTGGACGCCGCCGTGCAGCTCGATCTCGGCAATCCCCGGTCCGCGATCGTGTGCTGGGAGCGCGCCTGCACGCTCGCTCGGACGCTCGGCAATCGGCGCGCCTTCACCACCGTGCCGGACCGGCATCGGCGAGAGCTCGTCGAGCGCAGCGGTATTGCGGTGCCGGACGGTTCCGTCGGGGCGGTGTTCCCGGACGAGGTCGTGCGGGTCGAGCTGTCCCCGCGGGAGAGGCAGGTGCTCGCGTTGCTGGCCGACGGATCACCGCAGAGCGAGATCGCCCGGCTCCTGTTCGTCTCCCCGAACACGGTCAAGACGCAGCTGCGCAGCATCTACCGCAAGCTCGAGGTCCACACCCGGGTCGAGGCCATCACCCGGGCGCGGGAGCTGCGGCTGCTTCCGGTGACCGGTGATCTCTAGGCGCACCTCCGCGCTGGTTCCGGTGCCGACATCCCTCCCGAACCGAGCGAATGTATCGCTCATCTCCTCAGATCGACGCGATGGCACGTTCGCTCGGCTCGGGGGGGAGGTCACGCCGGTTTGTGCGCGAGCACCCGGAACACGATGCCCATCCGCCCGGTGCGGTGCACGTCGTCGACGACGAACCCGGCCTCGGTGAGATAGGGGGCGGGGTCGCGGAGCAGGTGGTCGGCGCCGAAGCGGATGCTGAGCGGCTCGATGCCCCGCTGCAGGGCGCGCAGCGCCCGGTTCGTCGACGGCCCGTGCTCGGCGAGGACGACGCGGCCGCCGGGGACGAGCACGCGGTACGCCTCGGCGGCGGCGCGGGCCGGGTCGGGCACGGTGCAGAACGTGAAGGTCGAGAGCACGGTGTCGGCGCTCGCGTCGGGCAGGTCGAGAGCCTGTACGTCGCCCTCCCGCAGTTCGACGCGCGGATCGGCGGCGGCCTTTGCCCGGGCGAGTTCGAGCATCCTCGGTGAGATGTCGATGCCGACGACGTGCTCGACCTCCGGCCCGTACAGGGGAAGGTTGAGCCCGGTGCCGACGGCGAGTTCGACGACGCGGCCGCGGGCCTGCGCGGCCGCCCAGTGCCGGGCCGGCCCGAGGATCAGCCGCTCGACCAGGCCCATGCCGCGGTCGTAGTTCTTCGACATCTCGTCGAAGATCCGCGATACGCGGGCGTTCTCGTTCTCGACCTTCTCCGAATCGGTCACCGTGCCTCCTCACCGATGGGTCACCGCCGACGTTACCGGCGTACCCTCCCCGCTGTGACCGAACCGATCCCGGAACAGCGCCGCGTCCTGACCGTGCTGGTGGTTGCGCAGACCCTCAGCGGCGCGGGCCTGGCCGCCGGCGTGACCGTCGGCGCGCTCCTCGCGCAGGACATGCTGGGCAGCACGAGTCTCGCCGGGGTGCCGAGCGCCCTGTTCACGATCGGGTCGGCGGCCGCGGCCGTCGCCGTGGGGCGGATCTCGCAGCGCGCCGGGCGCCGCGGGGGCCTGACGTTCGGCTACACCACAGGCGCGATCGGCAGCGCGGGCGTGGTGGCCGCGGCGGCGCTCGACACCGCGGTGCTGCTGTTCGCGGCCCTGTTCGTCTACGGAGCGGGCACGGCGACGAGCCTGCAGGCGCGCTACGCGGGCGCCGACCTGGCGGCCCCGGCGCGCCGAGGCCGCGCCGTGAGCACGGTGCTGGTGGCGACGACCCTCGGGGCGGTGGTGGGCCCGAACCTAACCACCGTGATGGGCGACGCCGCCGAATCGTGGGGCATTCCCCGGCTGTCCGGGCCGTTCGTGCTCTCCGGCGTCGCCTACGGTCTCGCCGCCGTCGTCCTGTGGGTGCTGCTGCGCCCGGATCCGCTCCTGCTCGCCCGCAGCCGGGCCGCCGCGGAGGCCCTGAGCGGCACCGCCGCGGAGACCCTGAGCGGCACCGCGGGCGAGGATCCGACGCCGGCCGGCGACACGCCGGCGCCGGACCGGCAGTGGACCCCCGCGGTGACCGCCGGGGCCGTGGTCATGATCGTGACGCAACTCGTGATGGTGGCGGTGATGACGATGACGCCGATCCACATGCGCGATCACGGGCACGACGTCGGCGCGACGGGCGTGGTCATCGCGATTCACGTTGCGGCGATGTTCCTGCCGTCACCGATCGCGGGGATGCTCGTGGATCGGGTCGGGCCCTACCGGGTCGCGGCCGCCGCGGGCCTCGTCCTGCTGGCCTCCGGGGTGTCCGCGGCGCTGGCCCCGCCGCACTCGGTGGCGGCGCTCGCGTTCGCGCTGGGGCTGCTCGGCTTCGGGTGGAGCCTGGGCCTGGTGAGCGGCACCGCGCTCGTCACCGATGCGGTGCCGCTCGAGTCCCGCGCGGCCACGCAGGGCACCGCGGACCTGTTCGTCGCACTGGCCGGGGCGGGCGGCGGTCTGGGTTCCGGGCTCGTCGTCGCGGCGGCCGGGTTCCCGGCCCTGGCGCTGACCGGTGCGGCGGTCTCGCTGGCGATCCTTCCGGTCCTCGCGCGACGGTCCGCACACGCCGCGCAGCCCGCCGTCCGCTAGCACCTCAGGCCGGCACGGCGACGGCCCGTCGTGCCACCCGCAGATCCGCCACCCACACCAGGGCGGTCACGACGGCCGCCGCGACACCGAACAGGCACACCCCGGTCCAGCCGGCGCTCGTCCACGCGACCGCGCCGAGCGCCGAGCCGGCAGCGGCGCCGATGAAGTACGTCGTCATGTACACCGCGTTGATACGGGAACGCGCCGTGGGAGCCAGCGCGTAGACGATGTTCTGGTTGCTGATGTGGATGGCCTGCAGCGCCAGGTCGATCGCGACCATCCCGATCAGGAACCACGCCAGCGAGTACGCGCCGGCGGCCAGCGCGGCCCAGGACGCGACGAGCACCGCCGCGCCGACGCCCGAGGTGAGCTGCGCGAGTCCACGATCGGCGAGGCGGCCGGTGACGTTGGCCATCACCGCGCCGGCCACCCCGGCCAGGCCTACCAGCCCGATCTGCACCTCGTCGAAACCGTAGGGTTCGCCGGCCAGCAGGAACGCCATCGTCGAGAACAGGGCACTCACGGACGCGAACGACAGGGCGCCGAGCAGCGACCGGGTGCGCAGCCGCGGCTGGGTGCGCACGAGGGTCCCGAGCGAACGCAGCGTGGTCCCGTAACCGATGCGCTCGGCGGGCCGCGACGTCGGCAGCACCCGCCACAGGGCCAGTGCGACCACGACCATCACGGCGGCGCTCACCCGGTAGACGGTGGCCCACCCGCCGACGCCGGCGAGAAGCCCGGCGACGCTTCGGGCGAGCAGGATGCCGAGCACCAAGCCGCTCATCACCGTCCCGACGGCCTGGCCGCTGTGCTCCGGCGTGGCCAGGGTCGCGGCGAACGGCACCAGCACCTGCGCGGCCACCGAGAACAACCCGGCGATCGCCGTGCCGACGGCCAGCACCGCGATGCTCGGGGCGAAACCGCTGAGCGCCTGGCCGGCCGCGGCGGCGAGCATGAGCGCCACCGTGAGGCGGCGCTTGTCGAACATGTCACCGAGCGGCACCAGGAACAGCAGGCCGAGGCCGTAGGAGACCTGGGCGATGGTGACGGTGGCTGCGGCGGCGGAGTGGGAGGTGCCCAGGGCGGCGGCGATCGAGTCGAGCAGGGGCTGGTTGAAGTAGTTGCCGCCCACGCACAACCCGGTGGCCGCCGCCATCAGCAGCAGCACGGGGGTGGTCAGCACGGGCCGGGTCGACGTCACGTCTGCCAGCCTCGCGCGGCCGGGCCGGTGCTGTCCAACCGGCTTCCTGACGTCCGCGGCCGGACCGCCGGTGCGCGACTCAGCCGCGGCTCGCGCCGATCAGCGCGAACCTCCCGTCGGGATCGATCCACTCGCGCCGGACGACGAACCCGGCGTCGGTCAGTTCACGGCCCATCCCGTCGAGACGGAACTTGGCGGAGATCTCGGTGCGCAGCTGCTCGCCCGCCGCGAAGGAGATCTCGAGATCCAGCCCGGGAATTCGGACGGTCATGGGCTCGGTGGCCTCGAGCCGCATCTCGATCCACTCGTTGATCGGGTCCCACACGGCGACGTGCCGGAACTTCCCGGGTTCGAAGTCCGCACCGAGCCGGTTGTTGAGCACGTTGAGCACGTTGCGGTCGAATTCCGCGGTGACCCCGGCCGCGTCGTCGTAGGCCGGCACGAGCACGTCCGGATCGGTGACGAGGCCGATGCCGAGCAGCAGCCACTCCCCCGGCTCGAGCACGGCGGCGAGATCGGTGAGGAACGCGGCGCGCTCGGCGGGCGCCAGGTTGCCGATCGTGCCGCCGAGGAACGCGATCATGCGGCGTCCGCCGCCGGGCAGGTGCGCAAGCGAGCCGGTGAAGTCTCCGACGACGCCCCGCACCGTCAGGTCCGGGTACTCGGCCGAGAGCCGGGTCACCGCGGGCTGCAGGGCGGCCTCCGACACGTCCTGCGGTACGTACGTATGGATGTAGGGTCGCAGCGCATCGAGCAGGATCTCCGTCTTCTCGGAGGAGCCCGACCCGAGCTCGACCAGCATCTCGGGACGGGCCTCGTCGGCCAGTTCCGGTGAATGCTTCTGCAGCAGAGCCCGTTCGGTGCGCGTGGGGTAGTACTCCGGCAGGCGGGTGATCCGGTCGAACAGCTCGCCGCCGCGCGCGTCGTAGAGCCAGGTCGGCGAGAGCCACTTCGGCGACGACGTCAGCCCGCGGCGCGCGTCGGCCCGCAGCGACTCGTCGAGCTGCTCCGGGGTCAGGTACACGTCCACCGTCATGAAACGGCCACCTCCATGGGGGACACGATGAGGTGTCCCGGTCGGGCGCTGACCAGGTGCCGGTCCGGCACCTGACGCCAGCGCGGATCGTCGTCGTACGGTTCCGAGGACACCACGGCGACGTCCTCGTCGACGAGGGTCCACAGCGAGTGGTACCAGGCTGTCGCCCACAATCCGGAACCGTTGCCCAGCAACAGGTTCAGGCGCGAACCCGGGGCGACCGCGAGCACGTCGTGCACGAGCCGCATCAGCGCCTGCTCGGGCCGCGAGGAACGCAGCCGCGAGTACAGCAGCAGCCACAGCGCGGCCGCGTCGGTGGGCGACTCGAGCTGCAGCAGTTCGGCCACCGGCAGGCGCTGGGCCAGCGAGACGAGCGAACCGGGCCATCCGCGGACCAGCCCGTTGAGGCTGAACGCCCAGCCGTCGCGGGTGAACGGGGCGCAGGCCGAGCGCTCGACGGGCATGCCCTCCGTCGCCGAGCGCAGCGACGCCATGACGGCCCCGGCGCTGATGTGCGAAAGGCCTTCGGCGACAAAGGAGTCGGACCAGATCGGAGCGGGGTTCCGGTAGCGGCCGAAGCCGTCGGCACCCCACCAGGCCACCCCGAACCCGTCGGCGTTGATGGTGCCGCCGCCGCGCATGTCCTTCGGCGCCCACGACTGGCGCATCAGCGACCGGGGTCCCTCGGTCACCAGGGAACTCACCGAGCGGACCGGCCCGAGATATCCCAGGTGTCTACACATCCGGCACGTCCCGCGCGCAGCGGAAGCCGGCGAAGATCTGCCGGCGGATCGGCAGGTCCCAGTTGCGGAAGGTGCCGCGGCAGGCCGCGGGGTCGGTGCCGAACGAGCCGCCGCGCAGCACCCGGAAGTCGCCGCCGAAGAACACCGCCGAGTACTCCCGGTACGGGAAGGCGGTGAACCCGGGGTACGGCTCGAACCCCGAGGCCGTCCATTCCCACACGTCGCCGATCAGCTGGTGCACGCCGAGGCGCGACGCACCCGCCGGATAGGCGCCGGCGACGGCCGGCTCGAGGTGCCGCTGGCCGAGGTTGGCGTGGGCCTCGGTCGGTTCCTCGTCGCCCCACGGGTAGCGCCGGCTCGCGCCGGTCAGCGGGTCCCAGCGGGCGGCCTTCTCCCATTCGGCCTCGCTGGGCAGCCGGCGCCCGGCCCAGCGGGCGAACGCCTCGGCCTCGTGGAAGCACACGTGCACGACGGGCTCGTCGGGATCGAGCGGCACCACCGCCCCGAACCGGCGGCGCCACCACGCGCCCGAGTCGTCGCGAGTCCAGAACTGGGGGGCCTCGAGACCCGCCTGCTCGCGGTGCACCCATCCCTCCGGGCTCCACAGTTCCCGGCGGGCGTAGCCGCCGTCGGCCAGGAACTCGAGGTAGCGCCCGTTGGTGACCGGCACCGTGTCGATCGCGAACGCCGGCACGTACACCCGGTGCGCGGCGCGCTCGTTGTCCAGCGCCCACGGATCGGTCGAGGTCCCCATCTCGAACTCGCCGCCCGGGATCAGCACCTCGTCCGCGGCCGGCGACTCGGCGCGCCGCGGCGACGGCGGGGCGCCGAGCACGGGCGATCCCGCCCGCAACTGGTGCGTGGCCAGCATCGTCTCCGCGTGCTGTACCTCGTGCTGGACACTCATCGCGAAGACGAATCCGTCGCGGGTGAGGTCGGTGTCGAATTCGCACTGCGCCAGCACGTCCGCCGCCCGCGCGCGGACCTCCGCCGCGTAGCCGCGCGCCTCCGCCGGCCCGAGCAGCGGCAGCGCCGGACGGTCCGCGCGGGGATGCCGGAAGGCGTCGTAGAGGTCGTCGACATCCGGGCGCACACCGTCCTGACCGCCGGCCGCCCGGAGCAGCCAGCGTTCCTCCTGGTTGGCGATGTGCGCGAGATCCCACACGAGGGGGCTCATCAGCGGGGAATGCTGGGCCGTGAGCTCCGCGTCGTCGATGTCTGTCAGCGCGAGGACCCGTGCCCGCGCGCGGGCGAGATCCCGGCCGAGCCGGGTACGCAGACCGCTCACCGGTCCTGGACCTCCGGGGTGCGACCGCGGCAGCACCGCGCCGCCGCCGCGTCCAGCACCGTGGTGAACCGCATGTCCGGCGACGCCTCCGCGGCGAGGGCGAGCAGTCCGACCGCCGCGGCCCGGATCTCGAGGTCCGCGAGACCGAACTCGGCGGCCTCCTGCCAGCGGTCCACGACGGGTGCGGCGACGGCCAGGGCCTCGTCCATCACGGCCGGCGAGGTGAGCAGCGCCTCGACCGCGGCGACCGGGACCTGCCAGAGGGCACCCGGCTGGGCGTCGATGTACCGGACCTCGAGATGGCCGGCGGGACGCACCGGCGGGAACAGGGTGGTCAGGTGGTAGTCCAGGTCGGCAACGGTGGGCCGGCGCCCGATCTCGTCGTCCAGATCGCCGCGGAGCCAGTCCGCGAACGACGCGCCCGGCGGCGCATGCCAGTCCCCGTCGGACGCGCGCACGCACAGCAGCGGCGCGTCGAGCGCCCAGGCCGGATAGTGCGCCGGATCGGGGACGGGCGTGGTGCGGTCGACGTCCAGCGCCAGCCAGGTCCGCATCCGCTGCGACGCCCAGGTTCCGTCCGGGGCACCGCGCAGCGAGGGGGAACACGCGAACGCGGCCACCAGCGCCGGTCCGACGGCGTGCAGCACCCGCCACCGGCGGGCCAGCTCGTCGTCGTCGGCGCCGGCGTCGACGCTCACCTGAGTGGCGGCGGTGCTGTTCATCATCAACCGGCCCAGCGGCCCGATCCGGTCGAACCGCAGCTCCATCGCGCTGTAGCGGGGGGTGCGCAGCAGCCGCTGCGGTGGGCGCAGTTCGTCGGCGGCCGCGTCGATCATGTCCACCGACCGGCGCGCCAGCAACGCGCGGAGCATGCGCGCATCGGCGGTCAGACGGTCGCAGACCTGCCGCGCCGAGCCACACGGCACGCTGGACAGTTCGACCTGCCCGCCGGGCTCGAGGGTCACGGCGCTGCCCGACGGCAACGGCCGCGCCGAGGAGCCGGGAGCCAGCTGCCGGGGGGCGTGCGGACCGAGGGCCTCGAGGATCGCCTGTAGCTCCGGACGGGCGCTCGTGCCGTCGGCCCGGGCGGTGAGCCATTCCAGTTCCACGCCGATCAGCCGCGGCGGCCCGAAGCGGAAACTCACCCTCCGCACATGCAGTTCGGCGGCGGTTCGTGAGGCGATGCCGGCGTCCGCGCGCGGCACCGCCGTGTCGACTGTGATCACCACTCGGTCCGCCCCTCCCTCGCCTGTGGGCCAGCTCACGGACGAGCCTAACGTCAACCGGCGACAGGATGCGGGTGAACGCTCACGGCACGGCCCGGCGCGTCGCCCGTGCGAGGACACCGACCGCCAGCACGGCGGCGCCGGCCCCGACGGCGGCCGGCGGCAGCGTCAGCGTCAGCACGACGCACCCGACGGCACCGATCACCTGCAGGAATCGGGGGTAGCGACGGTGCTCGTCCCGCTGGGTGAAGGCGGACAGGTTCGCGACGAGGTAGTACACGAGCACCCCGAAGGATGAGAATCCGATCACTCCGCGCAGATCGACGGTCGCGACGAGCAGGCACACCACCGCGGCGACGGCGAGTTCGGCCCGGTGCGGCACCGCGAATCGCGGATGCACCGCCGCCAGCGGCCGCGGCAGATCGCCCTGCCGCGCCATCGCGAGTGCGGTGCGGCCGACGCCCGTCACGAGGGCGAGCAAGGCGCCCAGCGACGCGAGCGCGGCCCCGGCCACCACGACGGGCGCCGCCCACGCCCAGCCGCCCGCCCGGACCGCGTCGAGCAGCGGCGCACTGCTCGACGCCACCCGGTCCGGCCCGAGGCACGCGAGCAGGGTCACCCCGACGACGGCGTAGAGCAGCACCACGAATCCGAGGGCGCCGACGATCGCGCGCGGGATGGTCCGGCGCGGCTCGCGCACCTCCTCACCGAGAGTGGCGATCCGCGCGTAGCCCGCGAAGGCGAAGAACAGCAGACCGGCCGCCTGCAGCACCCCGTACGCGCCGCCGCCGACGGGGCCGAACGGATCGGCGGGCTGCGCCCCGGGCCCGGCCCAGCTCGCCGTCACCGCCACGGTGAGGGCGACGAGCACCAGCGCCACGATGACGCGCGCGAGCCGGGCCGTGCGGGTGATGCCCCGGTAGTTCACGGCGGTCAGGGCGAGGACCGCGGCGACGGCGACCGGCCGCCGCCACGGTTCCGGCACGGCGTAGGCGGCGAAGGTCAAGGCCATCGCCGCGCAACTGGCGGTCTTGCCGATCACGAAGCCCCAGCCCGCCACGAAGCCCCACCACGGTCCGAGCCGTTCCCGGCCGTAGACGTAGGTGCCGCCGGACGTCGGGTACTGCGCGGCGAGCTGCGCCGACGACGTGGCGTTGCAGTACGCCACGACCGCGGCGAGGGCCAAGCCGACGAGCAGGCCCGCGCCGGCCGCGGCGGCGGCCGGCGCGAACGCCGAGAACACCCCCGCCCCGATCATCGCGCCGAGTCCGATGGCGACGGCGTCGCCGGTGCCGAGCCGGCGTTGCAGGGATTTCGATTCGCTCACGTATACATTCCAAGCACGCAGACATGAACGGGAGGTACGTCCTCGATGCTCGACCTGCAGCGCGCCCGTCGGGACACCCCCGGCTGCTTCGACCGGGTCTTCCTCGACAGCGCGGGCTCGTCGCTGCCGCCCACCGCGGTGCTGGAGACGACCGTCGCGCACCTGCGGCGCGAGGCCGAGGTCGGCGGGTACGTCGCCGCCGCCGAACGCGCCGGCGACCTCGCCGCGGTGAAGACCTCGATCGCGCGACTGATCGGCGCGGAGGCGTCGTCGATCGCGCTGGTCGAGAGCGCCACCCGGGCGTGGGCGAGCTTCTTCTACTCGGTGCCGCTCGGTGCGGGCGACCGGATCCTGCTCACCCGCTCCGAATACGCCAGCAACGCCGTCTCCGCGCTGCAGCGCGCCCGCGCGACGGGCGCCACGGTGGAGACGATGCCCACCGACGCCCTCGGCCGGATCGACGTCGACGCCCTCACCCGCACCCTCGACGAGCGGGTCAAGCTGGTGTCCGTCGTGCACGCCCCGACCAACGGCGGACTCGTCAACCCGGTGCGGGAGGTGGCCGACGCCGCGCACGAGGTCGGCGCGCTGGTACTGCTCGACGCGTGCCAGTCCGTCGGCCAGCTGCCGGTGAGCGTGCCCGAGTTCGACGTCGACGCCCTCTCCGCGACCGGTCGCAAGTGGCTGCGCGGGCCGCGCGGCACGGGCTTCCTCTACGTCCGCCCCCGGCTGATCACCGAGCTCGAACCGGCCGTGCTCGACCTGCACAGCGCGCAGTGGACGGCCCCGGACGAGTACCGGCTCGCCGACGACGCGACGCGGTTCGAGCTGTGGGAGACGAACGTCGCCGCCCGCCTCGGGCTCGGGGCCGCCGTCGACTACCTGCTCGACCTCGGTGTCGATGCGGTGACCGAGGCGGTCGCCTACCGGGCCGAGCACCTGCGCGACGGGCTGGGCCGGATCCCCGGCGTGGCCGTGCGCGACCTCGGCAAGGAGCACAGCGGCATCGTCTCGTTCACCGTCGACGGCTGGGATCCGGCGCACCTGCGGGAGACGCTGGCCGCCGAGGCGATCACGGTCACGGTCAGCGGGCGCGGCTCGACGCTGCTCGAGATGTCGGCGCGGCGGCTCGAGTCGGTGGTGCGGGCCTCCCCGCACTACTTCGTCTCCCCCGCCGACGTGGACCGGTTCCTGGCAGCCGTGCGGTCGCTCACCCGCTCCTGACCGTCCCGGCAACCGGGACAGCCGGTACCGCTCCTCCAGGTCGCGCGGTCAAGGTGTGCGAATCCCCGCACCACTTCGAGAGGATCGCGATGACCGAGACCAGTCCCGTCCGTCCTGTTCCCGTCGACCGGATCCCCGCCTGGGATCTCGAGGCCGACGTCGTGATCGCCGGATACGGCATCGCCGGTGTCTGCGCGGCCGTCGGCGCCGCCGACGCCGGAGCCGACGTGCTGGTGCTGGAGCGCACCGGCGGGTGGGGCGGCGCGGCCGCCCTCGCCGGCGGGTTCGTCTACCTCGGCGGCGGCACGGCCGTGCAGCAGGCCTGCGGGTTCGAGGACTCGGTGGACGACATGCGCGCGTTCCTGACCGCGGCACTCGGACCGGGCGTGGACGAGGAGAAGATCGCCGCGTACTGCGAGGGCTCCGTCGCGCACTTCGACTGGCTCGTCGGGTGCGGGGTGCCGTTCAAGCACGAGTTCTGGGGCGAGCCCGGGTGGGAGCCACCCACCGACGCGGGCCTGCAGTACACCGGCGGGGAGAATGCGGCGCCGTTCCACACCGTCGCCCGGCCCGCGCCGCGCGGTCACGTGCCGCAGATGAGCAACAAGCGCACCGGCGAGCAGGGCGGCGGCTACATGCTCATGAAGCCGCTCGCCGAGAAGGCCGCCGCGCTCGGGGTCCGTGCCGAGTACGACGTGCGGGTGCGGACCCTCGTCACCGATGCGTCCGGACGGGTGGTCGGGGTGCTGGCCAAGCGGTACGGCACCGACCTGGCGATCCGGGCGCGCCGTGGGGTCGTTCTCGCCACGGGCAGCTTCGCCTACAACGACGACATGGTGCGGGCGTACGCGCCGCACCTGGTGGGCCGTCCCGCCGCGTCGATCGAGGAGCACGACGGCCGGGCGATCCGGATGGCGCAAGCCCTCGGTGCAGACCTCGCGCACATGAACGCGACCGAGGTGGCGTTCTTCTGTGATCCTCAGCTGATCGCGCGCGGAATTCTCGTCAACGGGCGCGGCCAGCGATACGTGCCCGAGGACACCTACCCGGGCCGCATCGGTCAGCTGACCCTGCTGAAGAACGACAACGAGGCGTTCCTCGTCATCGACGAGGAGTCGTACGAGGCGGGGATCGCCGCCCCGACGTCGTCGGAGCAGCTGCGGCATCAGCCGAAATGGGTGTGCGGGACCGTCGCCGAACTCGAGGCCGAGATGGGTCTGCCCGAGCAGGCGCTGCAGTCCACGGTGCAGCTGTACAACCGGCACGCCGCACGGGGCGAGGACCCGCTGCTGGGCAAGAAGCGCGAATGGGTGAAGCCGATCGGCTCGCCCGTCGCGGCGATCGACCTGCGCGGCATGACCGGCGGGTTCACGCTCGGCGGCCTGCGCACGAGCCTGGACTCGGAGGTGCTGCACGTCGACGGCGCGCCGATCCCGGGGCTGTTCGCGGCGGGACGGGCGGCGGCCGGACTGTCGGCGTGGGGATACTGCAGCGGCATCTCCCTGGGCGACGGCAGCTTCTTCGGCCGGCGGGCGGGCACCACCGCCGCCGGCGGCTGAGCGCAGGGGCGGCGTTCGACTGGCTCGGGCGGATCCGGTAGAGTCGTTCGAGTTGTCTCGGCGAGGGTGAACCGCGAAATCGCTGGCTCACCGTGATCGACGCGGCTGCGGCTCCGCTCGAGCGTGTTTACGCTCCTGGCCGCGCGCGTCGCCCCTCGCCGGGAAGACCGCCCCAGTTCGAGCCATATGCGTAGGAGCCTTTCAGCATGTCCGACGAAAACCGTCTCGTAGCCGCCGTCCGTACCGAGTTCGGCAAGGGTGCCGCCCGCCGCGCCCGCCGCGACGGTCAGGTCCCCGCCGTCCTGTACGGCCACGGCACGGACCCCAAGCACCTCGCCCTCCCGGCCCGCGAGTTGGCGGCCGTGCTGCGCGCCCACGGCACCAACGCCCTGCTGACCCTCGAGGTCGACGGCGCCGAGGAGCTGGCGCTGACCAAGTCGATCGTCGTGCACCCGATCCGCAACTACATCGAGCACGCCGATCTGCTCGTCGTGAAGAAGGGCGAGAAGGTCACCGTCGAGGTCCCGCTCGTGGTCACCGGTGAGGCCGCCTCCGGCACCCTGGTCGTCAACGAGGTCAGCACCGTCCAGCTCGAGGCCGACGCCCTGAACCTGCCCGAGCAGGTCGAGGTGTCCATCGAGGGTGTCGAGGCCGGTACCCAGATCCTCGCGAACGACGTGCAGCTGCCCGCCGGTGCGACCCTGCAGGGCGACCCGGAACTGCTGCTGGTGAACGTGGTCGCCGCACCGACCGCCGCCGCGATGGAGGGCGAGACCGCGGAGGGTGAGGCTGCCGAGGCCGAGGAGGCCTGAGCCCCCACCGGCTCCGCGTGACGTGACGAGCGGCGCGTCATCCCACGGGATGACGCGCCGCCGTCGTAGCAACACCCGCCGCAACGGAAGGACACCGCCAAGTGAGCGACGGCACCGCCCTCGTCGTCGGGCTGGGCAATCCCGGCTCGCAGTACGAGAAGACCCGCCACAACGTCGGCTGCATGGTGGCCGACACGCTCGCCGCCCGCGTCGGCGGGAAGTTCAGCGCGCACAAGCGCAGCAACGCCGACATCGTGCAGGCCCGCCTCGACGGCCGGCAGGTGGTCCTCGCCAAGCCCCGCACCTACATGAACCTCTCGGGCGGCCCGGTCGCGGGACTCGCGCGGTTCTTCTCCGTCGAGCCCGCCGACGTCGTCGTCCTCCACGACGAGCTGGACCTGGACTTCGGCACGATCCGGCTCAAGCTCGGCGGCGGCGAGAACGGCCACAACGGGCTGCGGTCGATCTCGAGTGCCCTCGGCACCAAGCACTATCTGCGCACCCGCATCGGGATCGGCCGCCCGCCGGGCCGCATGGACCCGGCCGACTACGTGCTCAAGCCGTTCTCCGCGACCGAACGCAAGGAACTCGACCTGATCCGGGAGCAGGCCGCGGACGCGGTGGAGCTGTTGCTGCGGGTCGGCCTGGAAGAGGCGCAGAACAGGCTGCACTGAGCGCGGGCGTCAGCCGCCCAGCAGGTGGACGGAGCTGCCGCGGCGCAGCTTGCCCGACGACGTCTTCGGGATGCTGCCCGGCCCGAGCACCGCGACGGTGCGCGGCCGCACCCCTACCTCCGCGACGACGGCGTGCACGACGTCGTGTTCGATGCGGCGTACCTCCTCCGGATCGTCGATCCGGTTGGTCTCGACGGCGACCGCGAACGACTCGCGTTTGTCGCCGGCGTCGAGGCGGATCGCGACGGCGTTGCCGGGGCGCACGCCGTCGACACTGCACGCGGCCCGTTCGATGTCGGTGGGATAGACGTTGCGCCCGCCCATGATGATGACGTCCTTGACGCGTCCGCACACCACGACCAGGCCGTCCTCGGTGAAGTAGCCGACGTCGCCGGTGTCGAACCAGCCCTGCGAGTCCTGCGCGGGCACCGGACCGTCGACGGTGAGGTAGCCGTGGGTGACCGCCCTGCCGCGCAACTGGATGATGCCGACGCCGCGGGGCGGCAGCACCTCCCCGTCCTGGCCGACGACCCGGCCCTCGAGGCCGGGCACGAGGTGGCCGAGGGTGGGCAGGCGACGGGCGTTGGACCGGCTCGACGGCACCGCCATCCCGCCGGCCTCGAGCAGGTCGGGGTCGACGAGATCGAGGATCTGCCCGCGTCCGGGATCCGGCACCGAGACCGCGAGGGTGGTCTCGGCCATGCCGTAGACCGGTGCGAGCGCGGCGGGGTCGAGGCCGAACCGGGCACCGGCGGCGGCGAGGGCCTCCATGGTGTCCGGGTCGACCGGCTCGGCACCGTTCCACATCCACCGCACCGACGACAGGTCGACCGCACCGTCGGGCGCCTGCGCAAGTTTGCGCGCCAGCAGTGAGTACGCGAAGTTCGGTGCGGCCGTTACGGTTCCGCGGTACTTGCTCATCAGCTCGGCCCACAGCAGCGGGGACCGCAGGAAGTCGAGCGGGGTCACGGAGACGACCTCGGCACCGACCTGCATGGGCACGCTGAGGAACCCGACCATCCCCATGTCGTGGAACAGCGGCAGCCAGCTGACCATCACGTCGTCGTCGAGGGAGAACTTGATCCGCTCGATCATCGCGTACGCGTTGACGTAGAAGTTCTCGTGCGTGATCTGCACGGCCTTCGGGGATCCCGTGGACCCGGAGGTCAGCTGCTGCAGCGCGATGTCCTGTTCGTCGGTGGGCAGCGGGTCGACGGGCGCGCCGGTGTCCATCTCGGCGATCGTGACGACGGGGATCCCCCGCTCGGCGAGCAGCGGCGCGGCGATCTCGAAGGGGTCGCCGAGCACCACGGTGCGGGCGCCGATCATGCCGATGACGACCTCGGTGTCGCGGGCCCACAGTGCCAGGTCGGTGCGCGGGGTGGGCTGGTGCAGCATCGTCACCGAGGCACCGCGCATCCACGCCGCCTGGCAGGCGGGTGCGATGTCCACCGGATTCCCGGCGAGGATGCCGACGGCGTCACCGTGGCCGATGCCGGCCGCGGCGAGGGCACCGGCCATGCGCCGGGCCTGCTCGTGGATCCGACCCCACGTCTGCCGCAGCGGGGCGTCCGGCTCGCCGGTGACCAGAGCATGCGGCGAGCGAGCCGCGGTCTCGTACATCTCGTCGGTGAATCTGCTCACGAAACCACTCCTTACGCCGGATACGACCACGCCCAGGGTGCCCCCGATCCGCGCCGAGGGGGAGTCTCTTCGGCGAATGTGACCGAATCTGACGGAAATCGACATTCAATCGCCGAGTAACATGGACGAGTTGTCTGCGATGTGCGAGCCGCCCGCGCGCGCATCCACGAGCCGCACATCCGCTTCGAGAGGTTCCCCCGCGTTGACTACCCCGCCCGTCTCCACCGGCAACGACGCCGGCAATACCGCCGTGTCGTCGAAGGAAGTGCTCGCGGAAGCGGGTCGCCGCCGCACCTTCGCAGTGATCTCCCACCCGGACGCCGGCAAGTCCACGCTGACCGAGGCGCTGGCCCTGCATGCGAAGGTCATCGCGGAGGCCGGTGCGGTGCACGGCAAGGCCGGGCGCAAGTCCACCGTGTCCGACTGGATGGAGATGGAGAAGGCCCGCGGCATCTCCGTCAGCTCCACGGCGCTGCAGTTCAACTACCGCTCCGAGGAGTCCGGCGACGACGTCGTCAATGTGATCAACCTCGTCGACACCCCGGGCCACTCCGACTTCTCCGAGGACACCTACCGGGTGCTCACCGCCGTGGACGCGGCGGTGATGCTCATCGACGCCGCCAAGGGCCTCGAGCCGCAGACGCTCAAGCTGTTCCAGGTGTGCCGCCACCGGGGCATCCCCGTCATCACTGTGATCAACAAGTGGGACCGGCCCGGCCGGACCCCGCTGGAACTGCTCGACGAGATCGACGAGCGCATCGGCCTGACCCCCACCCCCCTGTTCTGGCCCGTCGGCATCGCCGGCGACTTCCGCGGCCTGCTGCGCCGCGGCGAGGACGGCGCACCCGTCGAGTACGTCAAGTTCACCCGCACCGCCGGCGGCGCGAAGATCGCCCCCGAGGACCGGCTCTCCCCCGGCGAGGCCGAGGACCGTGAGGGCGAGGCGTGGGTCGAGGCGGCCGAGGAGTCGGAACTGCTGTCGGCCAGCGGGCAGGACCACGACCAGGAGCTGTTCCTGGCCGGGCAGACGTCGCCGGTGATCTTCGCGTCGGCGATGCTCAACTTCGGCGTCCGGCAGATCCTCGACACCCTCGTCGCGCTGGCGCCGCCACCGCGCGCCCGGCTCGACGTGAACGGCAACTCCCGCAACGTGGACGACCCGTTCAGCGCCGTGGTGTTCAAGGTGCAGGCGGGCATGGACACCGCGCACCGCGACCGCCTGGCGTTCATGCGGGTGGTGTCCGGGGTGTTCGAGCGCGGCATGGTCGTCACGCACGCGCAGACGGGCAAGCCGTTCGCCACCAAGTACGCGCTGACGGTGTTCGGCCGGGAACGGTCCACGGTGGAGAACGCCTACCCCGGCGACGTGGTCGGCCTGGTCAACGCCACGGCCCTCGCCCCCGGGCACACCCTGTACGTGGACAGGAAGGTGGAGTTCCCGCCGATCCCGTCGTTCGCGCCCGAGCACTTCTCGATCCTGCGCGCCGAGAGCGCCTCGAAGTACAAGCAGTTCCGCAAGGCCGTCGATCAACTCGACTCCGAGGGCGTGGTGCAGATCCTGCGCAACGACATCCGCGGCGACGCGTCCCCGGTGATGGCGGCCGTCGGTCCCATGCAGTTCGAGGTGGTGGCGGCCCGGATGAAGGCCGAGTACAACGTCGAGCCGCGGATGGAACCGCTCGGCTACGCACTGGCCCGCCGTACCGACGCGGCCTCGGTGGACGAGCTGAACCGGCAGCGCGGCGTCGAGGTCTTCACCCGCTCCGACGGGGTGCTGCTGGCACTGGTGAGCGACAAGTGGCGGCTGCAGTACATCCGGAAGGAACTGCCCGAGCTCACCCTCGAGCCGCTGGTGGCCGCCGCCGATTAGGGACGCCCGTGGTGCATGGGGCTGGTGTTACTGGTAGTTTGCTGTGCCGTCGAGCCGACCGAGCTCGCGGATCTCAGGAGCGTTCATGGACGACGACTCGGCCGCACCGACCGACGGCACGCCGCTGCGCGACCGTTCCGACCCGCCGGACGAGTCGCCGGGTCCCAAGCGGGCGGGTACCTTCGTCTATCCCCTGCCGGGCACCCTGACCGGTAACGGCTCGTCCGCCCCGCACTCGGTGGGAAGCCACGCGGCGGACCACGACGTCGCCGACGAGGCCGGTGGCAACGGCAGCGATCCGCTCTCGCTGCCGAGCTTCGACGAGATCGTCGCCGGCACGAACGGCGTCGCCGCGGACAGCACGCCGACCGCCGCGTCGCGCCGCAACTCGATGGGAGTGGCATCCGTGCGGATCGCGGCGCGACTGGCGCACACCGAGCTCGCCGCCCGCGCGCAGCGTCCCCCCGCCTCCGACCCGACGATCGGCACCGACGAACTGCTCACCCTGCTCGGCGAGTACCTCGTCGCGGGCGGGTTCGAGAACCCGGAGATCCGCGCCGTGCTGGGCGGCCAGGAGATCGTCGTCGACCTCCTCGCGCCGCAGCGCACCGCCCGCTGAGGCCCGCATCCGCGCACCCGCCGGTCAGACGCGAACGAAACAACCTGTGCGGCTGACGATTTCGTGCGCGGATGCATCGTCTCGCCGAGCGCGCCTACTCCCGGAACAGCCCCGCGACGACGGCAGGGTCCACCTCGCCGATCCCCCGCGGCGACCACGACGGGTTGCGGTCCTTGTCGACCAGCACCGCGCGCACCCCCTCGGCGAAGTCCGGCTCGGCGGTGATCCGCACCGCGACCTCGAGTTCCCGTGCGAAGCACTCGCCCAGGGTGCTCTCGGCGCCGCGACGCAGCAGCTCCGCGGTGGCCCAGAGGCTCGTCGGGGACGCCGCGCCCAGCGCCGCGCGGGTGGTGACGGCCCACTGCTCGTCGAGGTCGTGGTCGCCGGAGAGTCGTTCGACGGCGTCGGCGACGGTGCCGTCGCCGAACACCGCGTCGATGTCGGCGTACCGGTCGGCGATCGCCGATGCCGGGGCCGCCTCGGCGAACTCGTCGAGCGCGAGCTGCCAGTGTCCCTCGCGGATCCGGTCGGCGAGGGCTTCGACCCGGTGACTGGGAACGAAGTGGGTGGCCAGGCCGACGGCGATGGCGTCGCCCGCGTCGGCGCGGGCGCCGGTCAACGCCAGATACAGTCCGACCGCGTCGCAGCGGGCGGTGGTGCCGCGCAGCCGCGGCAGGAAGTGGCTGGCGCCGACGTCGGGGATGAAGCCGATCGCCGTCTCCGGCATCGCCAGCATCGCCTTCTCCGTCACGACGCGCACCGCGCCGTGTACCGAGATGCCCAGCCCGCCGCCCATCGTGACGCCGTCGAGGAGCGCGAGGTACGGCTTGGGGTAGGTGGCGACCAGTTCGTCGAGCCGGTACTCGTTCGCGAAGTAGTCCCGCACCGCGGCGGTGTCGCCGGTCACGGCGGCGTCCCGCACCGGCTTGATGTCGCCGCCCGCGCAGAACGCCCGGTCGGATGCACTGGTGACCAGCACCGCGGTGATCTCGGGGTCGTCGCGCCATGCCAGCAGGGCCTCGTACATGTCGCGGATCATCGACGAGTCGAGGGCGTTGAGCGCCACCGGCCGGTCGAGCACCACCTCGCCGATGCCGTTGGCGACGCGGGTGCGGATGAAGGTGTCGGTCACGGGGCGGAGCCTACCGGGCCGCTCCCCCGACGGCCGATCGTGTGAGCCCGGCGGCGCGCGTGTCGAACTCGGCGCACCGCGGCCTACCGTCCGGTACCGGCGGTGCCGTCCTGCCGGCGACCGGTCGGGGGGCCGATGAGCAGCCAGCGGTGCCCGAACGGATCGAGCAGCGTGGCGTTGCGGTGACCGTGGCTCTCGGCGATCCAGCGCTCGACGGTGCCGCCGGCGTCGTGGGCCTTGGCGAGAACGGCGTCGGTGTCGGCGACCGGCAGCATCAGACTCACCGACGTCGCGCCGGCCTCGGGCGCGGACAGGCCCATCTCGGGGAACTCCTCCGCGAGGTAGACCATTCCGGTCGGAAAGACCAGCTCGGCGTGCCCGATCCGGCCGTCCTCCAGCACCACGGGGTCCGCCGCCAGTGTCGCACCGAACACCTGCCGGTACCAGTCGATGGCGCTGCGGGCGCGCGCCACGATGAGGTACGGGAGCGCACCCGCCCGGGGGAAGACTTCGGTGTCGGTCGCGGTCATCGGGCGGGGTCCCTCCTCTCGGGTGTTCAGGACGCGCGGGGCGGCTGCTGCAGCAGCGACCACCGGTTCGACGTGAGCCGGAAGCTGGGCATGTCGGCGACGGATGTGACCGTCTCCCAGTTTCTTTCGTATCCGGTATGGGAGATGCGCCAGTGCCCGTCCGGGCAGCGCACATAGCGGTCGTGGTAGTAGGCGGACCCGCGCATCACCAGCCCGTCCTCGGGCACCACCACCGTGTCGGCCAGGAACCAGATGCCCGTGGCCGTGTCGCCCTCGACGTCGATCTCGGGATGGCCACAGTGATGTTCGGTGATGACGTGGGATCCGAGGGTGTTCTCGAGGAAGTTCAGGAACGCGTCGCGCGACTCGAAACTCAGGTGCTCGCCGTAGACGGCGGTGGCCTCGGGAACCATGGTGTCGGCCAGTTCGATCCACGACTTCGTGTCGAGCGCCCGCGCGTAGCGGTACTTCAGCCGCTCGATCTCACCTATCGCCTGCAGATCCATTCTCGCGCCTCCCACCACAGGTAAGACCTGTCAGCCAGGCTAGCCGGGATCCCCCTCGGAGGGTATCGATTTCGGCGGCTCGCCGGGCAATTCGATTGCAGTTAGGTCACGGCACCTGGATCGTGTTCCCGTTCCGCGACCAGCGCCCGGATCGCGGCCTCGACGAGCGTGCGGGCATAGGCGTCGTCGTCCGCCGCCGATCCCGGGTCGGCGAGGGAGAACAGCACGTGACTGAGTGCCGCGCCGGTGACCATCTCGAGCAACAGGGTCACCGAGACCGCGGGGGGCAGTTCGCCGCGCTCGACCGCCCGCAGCACGATGGTGCGGGCCGCGACGAGGCGGCTCCGGTTGAGCGTGGTGGTCAGGTTGGCCAGCAGGTCCGGGTGCACACGGGCGTCGAGCGCGACGCGCAGGCTCACCAGTCCGGGCGTGGTGCGGTAGCCGCGCAGCAGCTGGGTGACGAGCTCGACCAGGTCCGAGCGCAACGACCCGGTGTCGATCGGCACCGGCAGCGGGCTGCGCGCCTCGAGGGCCTGCACGAGCAACTCGTCCTTGGTGGCCCAGCGCCGGTACAGCGCCGCGCGGCCCACCCGGGCGCGCCTGCCGACCGCGTCGATGGTGAAGCCGCGCCAGCTGGTCTCGGAGTAGACCTCGATCACCGCGTCGTAGACGCGGTCCTCGAGGTCGGCGTCGCGGGGTCGGCCCCGGCGACGGACGGTCGGCTCGGTCACGGTCTGCAGTGTGCCAGACGCCTCACCCTATTTACAGACTGAATCGGTCCGTATTAGTGTGCGGGTGACCGATCCCAGGACCACTCCCCCGAGGACCGCCATGACCGACCCTGCCCGGGTACCCGTCGTCGTCGGCGTCGGCGACCTGCGCTCCGGACGCGCCGGCGCCCCCGCCGACCCCCGCGAACCGCTCGACCTGATCCACGGGGCCGCCGTGGCCGCCCTCGCCGACTCCGGCATCGACGGACTCGCCCGGCGCATCGACTCCGTGTACGCCGTCAAGACCGTGAGCTGGGCGTACGACGATCTGCCCGCCCTCCTCGCCGCGCGCCTCGGCGCCGTCGCGGTCCGCACCCACACCAGTCCCATCGGCGGGCACTGGCCGGCAGCCCTGCTCGACCGGATCGCCCAGGAGATCGCCACCGGCGCCGCGGGCGTCGCGCTCCTCGTCGGCGGCGAATCCCAGGCCTCGGTCACCGCCGCGACGAAGACCGGCACCGATCCGGCCACGCTCGGCTGGACCACCGACCCCGGCGGGCCGCCGGCGTTCGACCCCGACGACCTCGGCAGCCCCGCCATGCAGCGCGCCGGGATGATCGCACCCACGCGCGTCTACCCGCTGTTCGAGAACCGGCTCAGCCACGAACTCGGTCACTCCCGCGACGAGTCGCTGGCCTGGTCCGCGCAGCTGTACGCCGCGTTCTCCGAGATCGCCGGCCGCAACCCCGCCGCCTGGAACCCGGACCTGCGCACCGCCGAGGACATCACCACCGTCGGCCCGCGCAACCGGATGGTCACCGCTCCGTACCCGCTGCTGCTCAACGCGATGCCGTTCGTCGACCAGGCGGCCGCCGTCGTCGTCACCTCCCTCGCGACCGCCCGCGAGCTCGGCGTCGCCGAGGACCGGATGGTGTACGTGTGGGGCGGTGCGGGCGCAACCGAACCGGCCGACATCCTCGCCCGCGCCGATTTCGGCCGGTCCGCGGCGCTCGCCGACGCCCTCGCCCGCACGCTCGAACGCACCGATCTCCGGCCGGCCGACCTCGACCTCGTGGACGCCTACAGCTGCTTCCCCGTGGTACCGAAGTTGCTCGTCGAGCACCTCGGACTGCCCCGCGAGACCGTCCCGAGCGTCACCGGCGGCCACTCGTTCTTCGGCGGGCCGCTCAACAGCTACACGCTGCACTCGCTCGTCGCCGTCACGCGCCGGCTGCGGACCGACGGCGAGATCGCGCTCGTCCACGGCAACGGCGGCTACCTGACCTACCAGCACACCGTCGTGCTCGCCGCCGCCCCGCACACCCGCGGGTACGTCGGTGACCCCGAACCGCACGTGCTGACCGCCACCGCACCCGAGCTCGCCGCCGACTACACCGGCGAGGTCGAGATCCACACGGCCACCGCGGAGTACGGGCGCGACGGCCATCCGGCCATCGGGTTCCTGGTGGGCACCACCCCGGACGGCCGTCGTGTCGCCGGCTACACCGATGCCGCCGGCGCGGCGGTGCTCGCCGGCGGCCCCGACCTCGCCGGCCGCACCGTCCACGTCGTGGACCGAGGTGGCGCCCTCACCGTCACCGTGACCGACCCCGTCACCGAGGAGACCGCCCGATGACCCAGCCCGTCGTCCTGGTCGAGCAGCGCGGCCACACGCTGCTCGTCACCATCAACCGGCCCGAGGCCGCCAACAGCATCAACGCCGACGTGCACACCGGCCTCGGCGAGGCGTGGGAACGCGCCGGCAAGGATCCGGACGTGCGCGTCGTCGTCCTCACCGGCGCCGGGGACAGCGTGTTCTGCGGCGGCGCCGATCTGAAGGCGCTCGGCACCGCCGGCCCGGGTGGGGTGACCCCGCCCGAGACCGCGCACTGGGGCTTCGCCGGCGTCGTCAAGCACCACATCACCAAGCCGGTCGTCGCGGCGGTCAACGGCACCGCCCTCGGCGGCGGTACCGAGCTCGCCCTCGCGAGCGATCTCGTCGTCGCCGCCGACACCGCCGAGTTCGGGCTGCCCGAGGTCCACCGCGGCCTCATCGCGGGCGCCGGCGGCGTGTTCCGGATCGTCGAGGCCGTCCCGCGGGCCGTCGCGCTGGAACTCGTGCTCACCGGCAAGCCGATGGCCGCGGCCGATGCGCTGCGCTGGGGTCTGGTCAACCGCGTCGTTCCACGGGCCGACGTCCTCACCACCGCGCTCGAGCTCGCCGACCTCGTCGCCGCCGGCGCACCCCTGGCCGTGCAGACGAGCAAGACGATCGCGCGCGGGATCGTCGACGGCATCGTCCCGTCCGAGGAACGGGCCTGGGCCGCGACCGACGCCGCCCTGGCCCGACTGACCACCAGCGCCGACACCCTCGAGGGCGTCTTGGCCTTCTTGGAGAAGCGCACACCCGTCTGGAGCGGACGATGACCACGACGCTGAACAGGGAAACCTGGGACACCCCCGAGCGGGCCGCGCTGCGCCGGCTCGCCGCGGACTTCACCCGCAAGGAGATCCTCCCGCACCTCGACACCTGGGAGCGCGAGGGCGCCGTCCCGCGCGAACTGCACCACAAGGCGGCCGACGCCGGGCTGCTCGGCGCCTCGGTCGCCGAGGAGCACGGCGGTTCCGGCGGCAACCCGCTCGACATGCTCGCGATCCTCGAGGAGATCATCCTCGCGGGCGGCTCGTCGGGCCTGATCTCCGCGTTGTTCAGCCACGGCATCGCCACCCCGCACATCGTCGCGTCCGGGAACCGGGATCTGATCGAGCGGTTCGCCCGGCCCGCCCTCGAAGGCCGGACGATCGGCGCGCTGGGTATCACCGAGCCGGGCGGGGGTTCCGACGTCGCGGGCATCCGGACCACCGCCCGTCGAGACGGCGACGAGTACGTGATCAACGGCGCCAAGCTGTACATCACCTCCGGCACGCGCGCCGATTTCGTCACCACCGCCGTCCGCACGGGCGAGACAGGAGCCGGGGGCCTCTCGCTGATCGTCGTGCCCACCGGCACACCGGGATTCACGGTCTCGCGCAAGCTCGACAAGATGGGCTGGCTGTGCTCGGACACCGCCGAGCTGTTCTACGACGACGTGCGGGTGCCGGTCGCGAACCTGATCGGCGAGGAGAACAGCGGGTTCGCACAGATCGCGCAGCAGTTCCAGGGCGAGCGGCTCTCGCTCGCGTTCCAGGCCGTCGCCACCGCACAGCGCTGCTACGACCTGGCGGTGGAGTGGGTCCGTTCACGCGAGACGTTCGGCAGGCCCCTGTCGAGGCGTCAGGTGGTGCGCCACCGGCTCGCGGAGATGGCGACCGAGATCGCTGCGGCACACACCTTCTGCCGCTCCGTCGCCGAACGCTGGGTGAACGGCGAACCGATGCTGCTCGAGACGTCGATGGCGAAGAACTTCGCCGTCCGGGCGTGCGACCACGCGGTGATGGAGTCGGTGCAGTTGTTCGGCGGCCTCGGCTGCATGCGCGAGAGCGAGGTCGAACGCCACTTCCGCGATGCCCGCGTTCTCGGCATCGGCGGCGGCACCACCGAGATCATGAACGAGATCATCGGCAAGCTGCTGGGGTTGTAGGCGGCTCGCGGCGGGTCGCCCGCGCTCTCACCAGCGCAGACGGCCCGCAGCGATGTCGTCGGCGAGCGCACGCACGTAGCCGAGTTCCGCTGCCAGCACGGCCCGCCGGTACTCGTCCTCGACGACGAACAACCGCGGCAGGAACGCGGCCGCGTCTGCCAGGCCGGCGGCCAGCGCCTCCAGGCTCCGCTCGAGCGCCGCGACGCGCGCCCGCAACGCTGCGGCCGCCTCGTCGGGGGTGAGACTGGGCAGAAACGCCAGAGCGGCCGGGAACTCCGGGAATTCGCGTGCCGGTTCGGCGAGCATCGTCGTCAGCCATTGCCGCAGGATCACGCGCCCCGGCTCGGTGAGCCGGTAGGTGGTGCGCTCGGGGCGGTTCTCGGCCCGCTCGGTGGTCTGCACTTCGATCAGGCCGTCGCGCAGCAGCCTGTCCAGTGTCTGATAGACGCTGTTGCGCTGCGCGACGTTGACGACGTCGTCCTTGTGCCGCTCCTTGATCAGCTGCTGGATCCGGTAGGCGTGCATGGGTTCCTCGGAGAGCATCGACAACAACGCCATGGCGAGGACCGATCTGCGCGGTGTGGCCATCGGTGGAGCATATCCACCTGCCCGGCATAGTCATTTTATGTATAGTGTGAGTATGACTAACACCGTAGCGATCATCGGAGCGGGCATCGCCGGACCGGTCACGGCGATGGCGCTACAGCAGGCGGGACTCCACCCCGTCGTCTACGAAGGGCACGACCGGATGGCGGACGGTGTGGGCGCGTTCCTCACCGTCGCCACCAACGGCCTCGAGGCGCTGCACCTGCTCGACCTCGACCTTGCCGGCTTCGGCATGGAGACCCGCCGGATGCACATCTGCAGTGGCACCGGGAAACTGCTGGCCGAGTTCGACAACGGCGGCGTGACCTCGTTCGGCGCGACAAGCCGCACCCTCCGGCGCGCCGACCTCTATCGAGCGCTCCGCGACGAGGCTCTGCGTCGTGGCGTGCGAATCGAATACGGCAAACACCTGGCCGGCGCCCGCCCCCGCGGCGACGGTGTGCGGGCCGACTTCACCGACGGCACGTCGGCCGAAGCGCACCTGCTGATCGGGGCGGACGGGCTGCACTCCCGCACGCGCACCATCCTCGACCCTCACGCTCCCGAGCCCCGCTACCTCGGCCTCCTCAACACCGGCGGGTTCGCGAAGGGCCTGCGGCTCGACGTGGAGCCGGGCACGGCGCACTTCGTCTTCGGCGCGCGGTGCTTCTTCGGGTACCTCGCCCACCCCGACGGTGACGTGTGGTGGTTCGCCAACCCGGGCCGGCGCACCGAACCGGCCCCCGGGGAACTCGCTGCGCTCACCCCGGATCGGTGGCGCGACGAACTGCGCACCCTCTTCGCCGACGACGCCGGTCCCGCGCTGCGGATCATCGATGCCACCGAGGAGATCGTCCGCGGATGGAGCACCTACGACCTGCCCACCGTCCCCACCTGGCGCACCGACCGGATGGTGCTCGTCGGCGACGCGGCGCACGCCGCCTCGCCGTCGTCGGGACAGGGTGCATCCATGGCCGTCGAGGACGCCCTCGTGCTCGCCCGGTGCCTGCGCGACATCCCCGGCACCGCCGACGCGCTCTCGGCCTACGAGCGCCTGCGCCGCGGCCGGGTCGAGCGAATCGTGGAGCAGGGCAGGCGCAACGGCAGCTACAAGTCCGTGGGCCCGGTCCGCCGGATGCTGCGCGACGCGGCCCTGCCGGTGATCCTGCGCGCGGCGTCCCGTCGAGACAACCAGCGCTGGATCTACGACTATCGCGTCCCGGAGACCGTCCGGTAACCGGTCCCTATTCCAGTTCTCCCGCCAGCTCCATCCACTGCTCCTCGGCGGCTTCCTTCTCCGCGACCACGCCGCGCAGCTCGGCGTCGAGCTTCTGCAGGCGATCGGGGTCGGTGGCCGCGTCGGCGAGGTCGTGGTGCAACTTCGCCTCGCGCTCGGTCAGCTTCGCCACGCTCCGCTCGAGCCGTGCCAGTTCCTTGCGGGCGGCACGCTCGGCCGCGCCGTCGCGCTTCGGTTGTGCCGCAACCTGATCCGAAGTCGGTGCCTTCGCCACGGTGGAGGCCGACGACGGGATGTCCCCGTCGCCCAGCACCGCGCGACGGCGCAGGTACTCGTCGATCCCGCCCGGGATGTTGGTGAGCCTGCCGTCGCCGAACAGCGCCCACGTCGAGTCGCAGATCCGCTCGATCAGGTACCGGTCGTGGGAGATGACCACCATGGTGCCCGCCCAGCCGTCCAACAGGTCCTCGAGCTGCTGCAGGGTGTCGATGTCCAGGTCGTTGGTGGGCTCGTCGAGCAGGAGCACGTTCGGCTCGGCCATGAGCACCCGGGTCAGCTGCAGCCGCCGACGCTCGCCGCCGGAGAGGTCGCCCACGGGGGTGCGCTGCCGCGCCGGGGTGAAGCCGAGTCGTTCGGCGAGCTGGCCGGCGGAGATCTCCTTGTCCCCCAGGGTGATCCGTTCAGCCACGTCCTTGACCGCGTCGAGCACCCGCAGATCGGTGGGCAGGTCGTCGAGTTCCTGTCGCAGCCAACCGATCTCGACGGTCTTGCCCTGGATGCGACGACCGGCCGCCGGTTCGAGTTCGCCGGCGAGGGTGCGCAGCAGCGTCGTCTTCCCGGATCCGTTGACCCCGACCAGGCCGATCCGCTCACCCGGGCCGAGCCGCCACGTGAGGTCGTGCACCAGTTCCCGGCCGTCGGGGGTGGTCAGCGTCGCGTCCTCGAGCTCGATGACCACCCGGCCGAGGCGGCGTTTGGCGAACGACGCCAGCGCCACCGTGTCCCGCGGCGGCGGCACGTTCGCGATCAGCGACTCCGCCGCCTCGATGCGGTAGCGCGGCTTCGAGGTGCGCGCCGGAGCCCCGCGCCGCAGCCACGCCAGCTCCTTGCGCGCGAGGTTGCGGCGCCGTTCCTCCATCGCATCGGCCTGCCGGGCCCGCTCGGCGCGGGCGAAGATCCAGTCGTTGTAGCCGCCCTCGTAGCTCTCCACCTGCCCGTTCACGACCTCCCACGTGCGGGTCGCGACGGTGTCGAGGAACCACCGGTCGTGGGTGACGACGACGAGGGCGCTGCGCCGGGCGAGCAGGTGCTCGGCGAGCCACTGCACGCCCTCGACGTCGAGGTGGTTGGTGGGCTCGTCCAGCACGAGCAGGTCGAGGTCCTGCACGAGCGCGGCCGCGAGCGCGACGCGCCGTCGCTCGCCGCCGGAGAGACCGTCGACGAGCGCGTCGAGGCCGAGGCGGTCGACGCCGATGCCCGCGAGGACGGAGCGGATCCGGGCGTCGCCGGCCCACTCGTGCTCGGCGACACCCAGCGGCCCGAGCACGACCTGTCCGACCGTGGACCCGGGCGGCAGAACACCGCGCTGGGTGACGACCGCCATGCGCAGCCCGCCCACCCGGCTGACCCGGCCCGAGTCGGGCTCCTCGAGGCCGGTGAGGACCTCGAGCAGGGTGGTCTTGCCGCCGCCGTTGAGGCCGACGACGCCGATGCGTTCACCTTCCTGCACGCCGAGGGACACCGAGTCCAGCAGCGGCTTGATGCCGAAGGACTTCGAGACCTGTTCGAGGTTGATCAGATTCGCCACGCGGAGCAATGCCTTCCGAGAGATCAGTGGTGGGAGTTGTCGACGACGCGCGCGCCCGGGACCGGCCCGGAGGCCACGCGCACCGTCCGGCACACGCCGGCCCCGGCCAGCTCGGCGCTCACCGTCACCGCCGCGGCGGCGTCGGCACACAGGAACGCGCAGGTGGGTCCGGACCCGGAGACGATGCCCGCCAGGGCCCCGGCCTCCACGCCCGCGCGCAGGGTGCGCCGCAGCGCGGGCTCGAGCGACAGGGCCGCGGCCTGCAGGTCGTTGCCCAGCAGCGGCGCCAGCGCGTGGGGATCGCCGGCGGCGAGCGCCTGCAGCAGGCTGTCGGGTTCGCCGACCCGGGGCGGGGAACCCTCGGCACGGAGCCGGTCCAGCTCGCGGAACACCACCGGGGTGGACAGGCCGCCCTTGGCGAGGGCCAGCACCCAGTGGAACGTGCCGCGGGAGAGCACGGGCACCAGGCGCTCGCCGCGCCCGGTGCCGATGGCGGTGCCGCCGTGCAGGCAGAACGGGACGTCGCTGCCCAGTTCGGCGGCGAGCTCGTCGAGGTCGTCGCGGGTGAGGCCGAGCCCCCACAGTGCGTCGAGGGCGACGAGCGTGGCGGCGGCATCGGTGCTGCCGCCGGCCATGCCACCCGCCACGGGAATGCCCTTCTCGATCGTGATGGCGACCTCGGGTGCGCGTCCGGCGCGCTCGGCGAGCAGGGCCGCCGCCCGCCACGCGAGGTTGCCGGCGTCGGTGGGGACGGCCGCGGCGTCGGCGCCGCGTACCCGCAGGCTCAGCGTGTCGGCGCGGGCGACGGACACCTCGTCGCTCAGCGACAGCGCGTGGAAGACCGTGCGCAACTCGTGGTATCCGTCGTCGCGCAGGTCACCGACGGCGAGGTGCAGATTCACCTTGGACGGTGCCCGCACGGTGACGGGGCTCGGAACGACGGACAGCACGGATATACAGCTTACGCACCCGCGCGGGACCGATTGCGGACGACGGCTGTCCTCGTTCGCTGGCATGCTCGGGCCATGCGCGAAACGTCCGCTCGCCTGCTGCGCCTGCTGTCGCTGCTCCAGACCCGGCGGGACTGGTCCGGCACCGAACTCGCCGACCGCCTGCAGATCACCACCCGTACGGTGCGCCGCGACGTCGACAGGCTTCGCGACCTCGGCTACCCGGTGGACGCGACCGTCGGAGTCGGCGGCGGGTACCGCCTCGGTGCGGGTGCGGAGATGCCGCCGCTGCTGCTCGACGACGAGGAGGTCGTCGCGGTGGCGGTCGCGCTGCAGTCCGGCGCGACCGGCTCGGTGACAGGCATCGGGGAGGCCTCGGGCCGCGCCCTGGCCAAGCTGCGGCAGGTGATGCCGTCGCGGTTGCGGCACCGGCTCGAGGCGCTGCGGGTGGACGTCGTCGAGCAGGCTCCGGCCGCGTCCGCGATCGACGCGGGCCTGCTGTCCGCCGTCGCCGCGGTGTGCCACGCACACGAGCGGCTGCGCTTCGACTACCGCACGCACGACGGTGGATTCTCGCGGCGGGAGGTGGAGCCGTACCGACTGGTGCGCTCCGGGGCACGGTGGTATCTGGTGGCGTGGGATCTGCACCGGCAGGACTGGCGGTCGTTCCGCGTCGACCGGATGGAACCGAAGATCCCCACCGGTCCGCGGTTCACCACCCGCGGGCTGCCGCCCGGCGGGGCCGCGGAGTTCGTGGCCCGGGGCATCGCGCGCGGGTCGGTCCGGGCCCGGGCCCGGGTGCTGCTGCACGCGCCGTTCGAGTCGATCGCGCCCATGGTCGACGAGCAGTGGGGCACCCTCGAACCGGTCGACGACGACCATTGCGCGGTGGCGCTCGGCGGGTCGTCGCTCGGATCGATCGCGGGCTGGCTCGCGGCGTTCGACGTCGACTTCACCGTGCTGGATCCGCCGGAGCTACGGGACGCGTGCCTGGGGGCGGGACGGCGCCACGAGCTGCTGGCCCGCCGATACGAACGCGCCGGCTCCGTCGCTGTGAGCGACTGAGCCGGCGCGTGCGGTGACCGAATGTCACACGTATTCGATCGAACCGAACTCGTGTGACATCCGGCCGGTGAGGCGGGTGTGTCAGCCGATGACGGTGACGCCGGTGGCCTGCGGGCCCTTCTGGCCCTGGCCGACCTCGAAGCTCACGCGCTGGTTCTCCTCGAGGGTGCGGAAGCCGCCGCCCTGGATCTCGGAGAAGTGCACGAAGACGTCCGCGGAGCCGTCGGCGGGGGCAATGAAGCCGAAGCCCTTCTCGCCGTTGAACCACTTCACGGTACCTTCAACCATGTTCATTCCTAAGAAGATTCGGGAAGCGCCAGGCTTCCCCACTCGTCGAGCGACACATCGCCGCTCGGGTCTGTCACTCGACGGTAGAAAACGATTCCGTGTGGGCTATCGCATCCGCTCGCGACCAGAAATGCGCGAGGGGTGAACCACGAACACTACCTAACGACCGAGTGCAAGTAGATCACATCGGCGCCCGCACCGCCAGCGATATCGCCGGAACGGGCACGAAACAGCGTTGTGCCGAAGCATTTTCGCAGGACACGACGGCCGGCCCCGGACGCGACGACGTCGCCCACGGACGCGAAGAGGGGCCGGTCCCTGCGGACCGGCCCCTCTTCACTGCTCGGATGCGCCTCTCTCGGCGGCACTTCCACGACGACCTCACGAGACCGTCGGAGAAGGCACTTGCCCGGGGAACGCGCAGCGAGCGTTCGACCTACGTCAGCCGATGACGGTGACGCCGGTGGCCTGCGGGCCCTTCTGGCCCTGGCCGACCTCGAAGCTCACGCGCTGGTTCTCCTCGAGGGTGCGGAAGCCGCCGCCCTGGATCTCGGAGAAGTGCACGAA